>CAYXLY010000340.1:0-5429 GCA_964466005.1 uncultured Spirochaetaceae bacterium
AGATCTCCGTCGACGTGCTCCGGGCCATGCTGGAGGGCCGGAGGCTCGGGCTCGGACTCCCATGCGACCGGAGGGCGGGTCGTCGAGCTCAGATAGACGGTGGCGCCGCCCGGCACGTAGCCCGAGAGCACGAAGAGGACTCCGATCTCCGCGAGGCGGATCGAGTCGCCTCCCTTCAGCTCCACGGGCCTGCCCGGCGTCAGCCGCTCAGAACCGAGATGCGTGCCGTTCGTGCTGCGTCGATCCTCCAGCCAATAGCGTCCCTGGCGCACCTCGATCACGGCGTGCTCGCTCGAGATCGTGTCGTCGTCGATCACGAGATCGTTATGCGGGTCGCGACCGATGCGCGTGAGACCGGAGCGGAGCGGGAACGCGGCGCCGGGCTCGGCGATATGACCGCCGGGATCCAGGATCTGGGCAGCTGGAGCGACGAGCGCCGGCTCCCGGTCGGGGCCGGCGGTGGAGCCGGTCGCGTCGCGATGCCGGCGGCTCCAGACGACGGCGCCGGCCAGGAGCAGCACCGCGAAGGGCAGCCAACCCAGGAGTCCCAGCCCCTGCCCGGCTCCGCCGGCGGGCGCTGCCGTCGCGACGTCGGGCAAGACCGTCTCGCGGTCTGCGTCCGGACCGGCGGCCAGAGCAATCTCGGCGGGGCTCGCGCGCAGATGGTCGAGGACGTCGGCGATCACGCCCTCGAGCTCGTCGGCCGCGAGCGCGCGGTAGTAGCGGGCCCGTGTCTCGAGAGCGAGTGCCTGCATCAGCTGGTAGTCGGCTGCCTCGGAGAAGGCGATGCCGAAGATCTGGACGTTCCGAGAGACGCTCTCGCTCGTGAGCTCTTCGCGGAGCCAACGGCTCGCCTCGAGGTCTCCGGCCGCATCGCCCGTATCGATCTTGCCGTCGCTCAGCAGCACGATCGCCCGTCGGGCGTCGGGTCGGGCGCTTCGCTCGAGCTCGTAGAGAGCCCGTTCGATCCCGGCCGGGCTGTTCGTTCGCTGGCCCGAGAAGTCGAGCGAGAGGAGCGTCTCGCTCAGGGAAGACCGCGAGCTCTCTTCGTCCAGGGGGGGCGCTTCGCCCGGCGCCTCGACGGACGTTCCAGGCGACGCACTGGAAGAGGTCTCGGAAGGAGTCTCGGAAGAGAGCGGATGGACGAGCCGTGCCTCTCCGTCGAAGAGGACCAGGCCGACCCGGGCGTCGACCTCCGGGTCCGAAGCGAGAGCGGCCGCGAAGTCGATCACGGCCTCGCGCGTCAGGAAGCGCGGGTCGTGTGCGCGCATGCTGCCGGAGTTGTCCAGGACGAAGACGATGTCGAGGAGCCGGGACCCGGGCGTCGCGGAGTCGCTCGGTCCGGGAGCCTGGGCGCGCGCCGAGGCGACGAGCCCGATCGGTCCCAGGAAGAGCCCGAGAACGAGCGCAAGGGCGAGCGCGACGGCGAGTCCGACGACCGGAGTCCTCGCCGGGCGGTCCGTTCCCGAGCAGGCCCCGGGTTCGCTTCGAGTGGCAGCCCCTCGCGGGCCCCCTCGCGGCGGATGCGGTCCGGAATCGAAGGATCGGCTTCTCATCTTCGCTGCCTCGCTCCCATGCACGGTCTTCCGCACGCCGTCTCGCAGGCCGCGTCTCCGAGGGGGCCTCGCCCGGGCTCCCTTCCCAGGCTCCTCGCCCAGGATAGAACGATCGGTCCAGAAGTTCTCTTCGCTCCCGTTCCCTCGTTCATTGTTCCCCGTCTTCGAGGGGCGCGAGCCGCTCGGACCGCGCAGGCCGATCCGGCGAGGAGGTCTTCTCCCCGTCTCTCCGTGAGTACCCGGATGCGATGGGAAGGGGACCGATCAGGCAGCCTTCGAGGGCGGTCTCGTCCGGGGCGTCTGGCCGTCGCCTGGCCGTGAGGCGATCCCGTCGCGGCTCGTCCAGACGAGGGCGATGCGTGTAGACTGCCGCCCACCCGCGCACGGCGCGCCGGATCAGGCCAGGATCTCCCGGGGAGGAATCGAATTGGAAGCGCTCTTCACCGTCGAGAACGCCATCGCGCTCGCGACCCTCACGAGCCTCGAGATCGTGCTGGGCATCGACAACATCGTCTTCATCGCGATCCTGACCCAGAAGCTGCCCGTCGAGCAGCAGGCCCGGGCTCGTCGGATCGGCCTTCTCGGGGCCATGGGGATGCGGATCGCACTGCTGCTGGCCATCAGCTGGGTGATGGGACTCACCGCCGTCCTCTTCTCCGTCCTCGGTCACGACTTCTCGGGCCGCGATCTCATCCTGCTGATCGGCGGGCTCTTTCTGGTCGGCAAGGCGACCTGGGAGATCCACGACAAGCTGGAAGGCGAGGAGCCGGTCGACGCGGAGCCGAAGACGATCTCGCTCGGCGCGGTGCTCGCGCAGATCGTCGTACTCGACGCCGTCTTCTCGCTCGACTCGGTCATCACGGCGGTCGGCATGGTCCGCGCGCTCGAGGTGATGGTCACAGCGGTGGTGATCGCCATCGGCGTGATGCTGGTCTTCGCCGAGGCGATCAGCGAGTTCATCGAGCGGCATCCCACGATGAAGATGCTGGCTCTCTCCTTCCTGATCCTGATCGGCGTCATGCTCGTGCTCGACGGATTCGGAACCCACGTCGACAAGGGCTACATCTACTTCGCCATGGCCTTCTCCCTGGCCGTCGAGCTCGTGAACATGCGCATCCGGAAGCGACGCAGTCCGGTCCATCTCCATCAGACCTGGGTGGCTCGCGAGGAGGCGGCGTCGGCGGGAGCGTCGACGAGGTAGCCCTGGCCGACGGTCGCGGCGAGCAGCCCCGGGACTCCATCGCCGGACCGGTCGGAGGACTGACCGGCGGTCCGCTGCAGACCCGGCCCCGTCGGACTCGAGGGGGTGGGCGAAGGAGGGGAGGGGCGTAGCGAGTCCGCAGCCTCCGAGAGGGTCATCGGGGCGCTCCGCGCGGCATGCGCCGGGACGCCCGGGGCTGCGGCGGAGGGGCGAGGCCGCAGGGCAGGGGACGCGGGAGAGGGGCTCGCAGGCGCTCCCGTGCTTGTTCTGACACCAAAGCTGTCATAACGTCTGGCGTTCCAGAACGCCCGAGGGAGAGAAATTCATGGCTCGAGAAGCAGTGATCGTCGGCAGCCTCCGCACTGGCCTGACCAAGGCCCATCGCGGCTCCTTCAACATGACGGAGCCGGTGGACTACACGGCCCACGTCATCCGGGAGGTCGTCGCCGCGCAGCCCGATCTCGACCCGGCCGAGATCGAGGACGTGATCATCGGCTCGGGCCATCCG
Organism: uncultured Spirochaetaceae bacterium; assembly: GCA_964466005.1. Lineage (GTDB taxonomy): Bacteria > Myxococcota_A > UBA9160 > UBA9160 > UBA4427 > UBA4427. The sequence continues at coordinate 3,266 of CAYXLY010000340.1, forward strand.
GAAGGCTGCATGGGCATGAACATGGCCCGGATCGCCGCGATGGCGGCCGGTCTTCCCCTCTCGGCCGCCGGGACCACGGTGAACCGTTTCTGCTCCTCTGGCTCTCAGGCGGTCATGATGGCCGCGAACGAGATCCTGCAGGACGGAGCCGAGGTCGCGATCGGCGGAGGGGTCGAGACGATCACCATGATGCAGGACGGGACGCAGAACCGGACCCGCCTCGTGAACAAGACCGCGCAGGAGCGGTTCCCGGGCCTCTACTACCCGATGGGCATCACGGCGGAGGTCGTGGCCGAGCGCTACGGCATCTCGCGTGAGGATCAGGACGCCTATGCGCTTCAGAGCCAGCAGCGTTATGCGGCGGCGCAGGAGGCGGGATACGTCGACGAGGAGATCGCGCCCATGAAGGTCACCCGCAAGGTGACCCCCAAGGACGGAGACGAGTACGAGGAGGAGTTCACGGTCGCGAAGGACGAGTGCAACCGGCCCTCCACGACCCTCGAAGGCCTCCAGAAGCTCAAGCCCGTCTTCAAGGAGGACGGCACAGTGACGGCCGGCAACGCGTCCCAGCTGTCCGACGGCGCCTCGGCGACGCTTCTCATGTCCTCGGATCGGGCGAAGCAGCTCGGCATCGAGCCGATGGCCATCTATCGCGGAAGCGCCGTGGCCGGCTGCGCTCCCGACGAGATGGGCATCGGGCCGGTCTTCGCCGTTCCGAAGCTCCTGAAGCGCCACGGGCTGACGATGGACGACATCGACATCGTCGAGCTCAACGAGGCCTTCGCCTCGCAGCTCCTCTACTGCCAGCGGGAGCTGGGCATCCCGAACGAGAAGCTGAATCCCTCTGGCGGCTCCATCTCGATCGGTCATCCCTTCGGCATGACCGGCTCGCGCATGACGGGGCTGCTGATCCGACAGCTGCGGCGGACGGGCGGACGCTACGGGATCGTCACGATGTGCGTGGGCGGGGGTCAGGGCTTCGCCTCGCTGTTCGAGGCCTGCTGAGGACCGATCGTCGACGGCCCGGACCCCGGTCGTCGCGCGAGCGGATGACCCCGCTCGATGGGCTCGAGCGCAGCGTCCCGGGCGGGGCCACTGGCCGACCGGCCCTTGCCGGCGGGCTGCGTCGACGTCGAGCCAAGTATTCGGCCTCCACACGCCCGGCGATGGCCGAGCCGCGCCTCGAAGGCGAGGATCGAGGCTCGCTCGTGAGCTCCGGGCGCATTATCATCCGCGCCGCCTCGACCCGCGGGCTCGATGGCGGCTTCGGACCCTCGCCAGGATCCGGCCCGCCGTCCGAGCACGGACCGCCGCGAATCCGGCGAGGCATGGGAACTCAGGATGCCTCGTGAAATCCGTCGCCTGCTGATCGCGAATCGCGGAGAGATCGCGATCCGGATCCATCGTGCCTGTGCCGAGCTCGGCATCCGGACGATCGGAATCCACTCTCACGAGGACCGCTACGCGCTCCACCGCTTCAAGGCCGACGAGGCCTACTCGCTCGGTGAGGGCGGGAACCCCGTGGGCGTGTATCTCGACATCGAGCGCATCCTCGAGATCGCCGAGAGCACCGGGGTCGACGCGATCCATCCCGGCTACGGCTTCCTGTCCGAGCGCGCCGACTTCGCCGAGGCGGTCGAGGCGGCCGGAATCACCTTCGTCGGACCTCCCCCGAGCGTGCTCTCCAGCATCGGCGACAAGGTGAGCGCCCGGAGCGCCGCGGAGGCCGCGGGGCTCCCGATCATTCCCGGCACGCCGCCGATCACGGACATCGAGTCGGGACGGCGCATCGCCCGGGAGATCGGCTATCCGGTCATGGTGAAGGCTTCCGGGGGCGGAGGCGGCCGGGGGATGCGGATCGTCCAGACCGAGGAGGATTTCGCCTAGTCCTGCGAGTCGGCCCGACGCGAAGCCGGCAGCGCCTTCGGAAACGACGAGGTCTTCGTCGAGAAGCTCTTTGTTGGTCGGATCGTCGAACGTCACGATGATGTAGTCATCACCGTATTCGTGAGTGACCGTCACAGCGACGCCTTCTTTCGCATCTTTGATGCGGGTCTCGAGGTCGCGAGCCATTCGGTCGAGCTTGTCCTGCACGGCTTTATCGACAAGCACGTGGTATTGCAGGAGCAGTCCGCCCTGAAGGTCGAGGCCGAGCGTCAGAGGC
>CAYXLY010000341.1:0-5404 GCA_964466005.1 uncultured Spirochaetaceae bacterium
GTCATCGGGCTTCCGTGGAGCCCGGCGGCGGGGGGCCTGCGGCCACCTGGGGGCCGGGTACGACGGCGACCGCGCGATCGCCCTGCCACGCGTCCTCGAGCAGTCCGACGGCGATCAGCAGGTCCTCGCTGCGCGAGTCGCGATGCGGCGCCAGGATGGGCCGGGCGGCGCCGCGCTCGCGAAGCCGCTCGAGCCGGATCGCCAGAGCCCGGGCATCGATCCGGCTGGGGGCAGCCCCGTCCCGTGCGGGGCCAGGCTGGACACGTGCCGGCTCGACCAGCTCGAAGGGGAGCGCGCTGCGAGGCTCCGAGGCAGGCTCGATCGGTGCGGCGACGGCGCTCTCGCCCGTTCGCCGTTCCTCGTGGGCGAGGACGGGATGCACGCGCAGCTGCCAGCCCGATGGGGCCGGGCGATTCGCCAGCGGCCCGGCGGGCGTCTGCAGCCGGGGCATCTCGATCTGACCGACCGGCGGCCCGGTCCGCGCCCACTCCGGCCCGGCCTGGGTGAACGCGATCAGCAGCAGAAAGGCCAGGTCGACGAACGAAAAGAGCCAGATGGGGGCGCTTCTTTCATGTCGCAGCATGTGAAGCGGGATCGGAACCCATCCACCCCAGCTTGAGAGAAGTTGCACCCGGGACGCATCGGAAGCGCCGCTTCGTCACCGCCTCGCGGGGGCTTCCCTGCCGCTGATCTACCAGTGGCCGGTATTCTCCATCGAGGCCCAGGGCTCCTTCGGCGGCAGCGCCTTGCCTTTCTGGAGCAGCTCGATCGAGATGGCGTCGGGCGAGCGGACGAACGCCATGTGGCCGTCGCGCGGAGGTCGGTTGATCGGGACGCCGGCGTCCATCAGCCGCTGGCACACGGCATAGATGTCGTCGACCTCGTAGGCGAGATGGCCGAAGTTGCGGCCCTCTCCGTACTCCTCCGGATCCCAGTTGTAGGTCAGCTCGACCTGGGCGACCTCGTTGCCGGGCGCAGCCAGGAAGACGAGCGTGAAGCGACCGGCCTCCACGTCGTGCCGACTCAGCTCCTGGAGGCCGAGCTTGTTGCAGTAGAAGTCGAGGGACTCGTCGAGGTCCCGGACGCGGACCATGGTGTGCAGATAACGCATGGGATGCAGATCTCCTCGGGTCGGTCTTGGGTCGCGTGGGTGCTCGGGCGCGCGCAAGCCCGAGCGCGGGCACGAGCAGCGTGGTCGGTAGGGTATTCGATGGGACGGGAGGGACAAGCGAGCGCCGCGCTCGCAGCCCTGTCGCGGATACGCTAGACAGGAGCGGTCGGCACGCGACCCGGATCCGAGCCGGCCACCCCCCGAAGACATCCGAGGCCCGAGAGGCCCGTCCGATCTCGCAGGGCGCGCCCGGAGCCGGGCCGCGCGTGTCCCGGCGACGCCGGATCGAGGCCGAGGCGGCGCCCGCGACGGGCCGTGGGCGAGAGGGGGAGCTCTTGGGAGCGGTCTTCGCCGACCTGCGATGGGTGGATCTCCTCGATCTGTTGATCGTGGCGGGGCTCTGCTGGGTCGGGATCGCCTGGATGCGCGAGGCGCGCGCGCGGATCGCGCTCGGCGGCATGGCGGCGATCGCGCTCCTCTTCGGTCTCGCGCAGTGGCTCGATCTGCGTCTCACGACGAGCCTGCTCCAGGGCTTCATCGCGCTGGCCGCGCTCGTGCTCGTGGTCGTCTTCCAGGACGATCTCCGTCGCTTCCTCGAAGGCATCCCCCTCTGGATGCTGGGCGCGGCCACGCCCCGTCCCTCGGACGACGTTCTCGACGAGCTGGGATCCATCTGCTTCGGCCTGGCGAGCCGGCGGGTGGGCGCGCTCTTCGTCCTGCCGGGTCGCGAGCCGATCGATCGACTGCTCGACGGGGGACACTATCTCGACGGTCGCGTGAGCGAGCCGCTGCTCTGGAGCCTCCTGGATCCCGGGACGCCCGGACACGATGGCGCGATCGTGATTCGTGCGGGTCGGGTCTCGCGATTCGGGGTCCACCTGCCGCTCTCGACCGAGTGGGCCGAGATCGGCGGCGGCGGCACGCGGCACGCGGCTGGACTCGGTCTGGCCGAGCGCAGCGATGCGTTCTCGATCATCGTCTCGGAGGAGCGAGGAGAGGTCTCGATCGCCTGTCGGGGGCGACTCGAACGCATGCCCGACGCCCGGACCCTTCGCGAGCGTCTCGATCGCTTCCTCCGCCGCACGGCGCGCAAGCGGCACGAGCCCTGGCTGGGCAGCCGGATGCTGAGCGCGGCTCGAGTGCATTGGAGAGAGGGGCTGCTGGCGGCGGGGCTCACTCTCGGATTCTGGATCCACACGGCACCGGAGGCCGCGGTCGATCGCGGATCGAGAGCGATTCCGGTCCGGGTCGAGAATCTCCCCGACGGCTATCGCGTCTCGGAGATCGAGCCGCCCGCCGTCGACGTCGTCTTCGAAGGGCGCCGGGGGCAGCTCGCCTCCGCGGAGGGCCAGGGCTTCGAGGTCCGGGTGGGGGCCGAGGCGGCCCAGGTCGGGGTGCAGAGCCTGGCCATCCGGGCGGATCAGGTCGATCATCCGCCGGGTCTCCGGATCGTCGGGATCGAGCCGGGCCGAGTCCGGCTGCTCGTGGAGGCGCTCGATCCGTGAGGGGCCTCGATGGGCGTGGGCGAGCGCGACGCGGGCTCGTCGGACCGGGGGGCGCCAGGCTACGGCGGACCCTCTGGTGCGGATGACGCGAAGGGCGGGGATGACGCGAAGGGCGCGAAGGGCGCGACGAGTCTGCAGTGCGCGCGTCGAGGAGGGCTCTCGGCGCGGGGGCCTTCAGCGCCGGGACCGGCGATGTGCGCGTCCATCCATTCCACGAAGGGTGATCCAGGTGAAGCCGAGGAGCCCAAAGGCGATGGCGATGCTGATCTCGTCCAAGAGTGCCGACCTCTACAGCTGACTCTGACAGCTGACTTTTTGCAGACCTTCCCACTATTGGCCGGACGCGCATGAGGTTCCGTGATGGGCATCACCGACCTCTGATTTCGCTCTGATTTCGTCCGGAATCCTCGGGTGATCGAGGCGGATTCCCGTCGTTTCGAGCGGTCTCGCCTGTCCACACGGGCTGCTGGAATCCTCCCCCTCTTGAATTATCGTTGGCTCCGTCGAATCGGATCGGCTCTTCGAGGCCCTGTCATGGATTCGGATGCGTGGCGGACGCGATGTGAAGCGCCCGTCGGCGGGCCGCTTCGGCGAGAGGTGGGGCAGAGATGACGGCGCGAGAGCAAGCCGACGGACCGACCGGGCCGCTCGACGAGCCGACCCAGCCCGTGGAGACCGGGGAGTCCGCGGCGAGCGGGAGTGAGGAGGTCGTCGGGGCCGTCGGGGACGGCGGCGCCTGCGAGGACCCCGACACGACGACCTGGGGGGCCATGGCGCCGCCCAGGATCCGGCCCTCCGAGGAGGATTCCGGAGAGATCGAGCCGGGCGCCGTCGACCTGCTCGACCCCGAAGCGACGCAGCTGGCCTCGAGCGCCGAAGAGCCTGCCCCCGGCTCGCCGGAGCAATCCGCGGCCCGATCGCTCCAGTCCCTGTGGCTCGAGCGGGTCGAGCCCTCTCTGGGCCGAGGCGAACGGATCCGGCTCGATGGGAGCCTGCAGCGGGTCCGACTGGGCCGGGCCGAGGACAACGACGTGCGTCTGTACACGGCATCCGCGTCGCGGGAGCACGCGGTGATCGAGGTCGACGCGGTCGGGCAGTGGATCCTGTCGCCGCTGCCCGGGAAGACGGTGCGAGTCGACGGTGAGGAGACCGGATCGCCGGAGGCCCTCGAGGCCGGCATGAATCTGGTGATGGGGCGCGATCATCTTCGCTGTGTGACCGAGGGGCTGGCCGAGGCCGAGATGGCGGCCGCCACCGCCGCCGATGCGTTCGGGAAGGAGGATCGGAGCTCGCCGGGCGCGTGGCTCCGGGCCCGGGCGACGACGCCTCTGGGCGGGGCCGTGATCGCAGGGGTCCTGCTCGGACTGGGACTCCTGCTCCTCGCGGCTCTTCGGGCATGAGGCGTCGGAAGCGATCGCGAGTCGAGAGGGAGCCAGGGTGAGCGCGGAGTCGGAGTCGAGGCCGGTCGAGTGGATCCTGCAGAGCCTGTCGCCGGAGGACGGGGTCGATGGCGAGCCCATCCTGGGGGCGGACGGGCTGGAGATCGGCCGGACCGCTTCGGGGCTCGCCTTTCCCGATGATCTCGCGATGGCCGATCGGCACGCCGCGCTGGAGGTCTCGGCCGAGGGCGTCACCGTCCGCGACCTGAGCGACGGAGAGGGCATCTGGGTCCGGGTGCGCGGGACACAGGGCCAGCTGTTGGAAGACGGTGATCAGGTCTGGCTCGGATCCCAGATCCTGCTCGTGGAGCGATCCGGAGAGGGCTGGGCTGTTCGTCACTACGGTCCCGAGGGCCGCCTGCGAGAGCGCCATCCCCTGTCGGAGCCCGGTGTGCTCATCGGGCGGGGATCCGCGCTGACGCTCGACGTGCACGACACGCGACTCTCCCGGCGCCATGCTCAGCTCCTCATCGAAGGCGCGTCGTTGCGTCTCTTCGACCGGGGTGCGCATAACGGAACCTATCTGAAGCTGCGGGGGCAGGGGAGGCTCGTCGAGGGAGACGAGCTGCGACTCGGGACGCAGCATTTCCGCCTGGCGGCGCGTGCGGTCGCGGCTCCGGAGAGCCGGCCGGCCTCGGACGCCGCGCCAGCGCCCGAGGCAGAGGGCGCGCCGGTCGCACGTCCCGTCGCGCTTCGTCGCGGCGGCCTCGCGGCGCGGTTGCGACGGATGGGGCGGGATCTGCGACCGGGAGAGGGGCCGGGCTTCGAGCCGGATCGCGTCGGCGAGGACGCGGTGGAGCGGCCGCCGCCGCCCGCGGATCCGCCCCCGGCAGGCGACGAGGCCGGCGAGGTCGCGATCGAGGAGGCGCAGGAAGCGACGGTCGTGGCCGGCTCTCGCTCGATGCCAGAGCCCCGCTCGATGCCAGAGCCGCGCTCGATGCCGGAGCCGCGCTCGATGCCAGAGCCCGAGGCGCAACCCGCTCCCGACCGGGCTCCCGTCCCGGAGCCAGAGATCGATCCCGTGCCAGAGCGCGTGTCCACCTCCATTGCCGAGGCGGAGCCCGAGCCTGCGACCGCCGCTGAGCCTGAGCCTGAGCCCGTGTCTGCGGCCACGCCCGAGCCCGAGCATGCGACCCACCCCGAGCCCGAGCCCGAGCCCGAGCCCGGGCCCGTGTTCGTGTCCGACGGGGGGAGGCGGGGCGGCGGAACGGAGGCCGAAGAGACGCTCTGGGTAGAACCTTCCGGCGCCGCCGAGGCACTCATGGCCGACGATCGGATCGATCCGCTCGAGTCCGAGACGCTCTTTACGGACTCGGAGGAGCCCGGAGGCGAGGAGACCCGGATCGTGC
>CAYXLY010000342.1:0-5363 GCA_964466005.1 uncultured Spirochaetaceae bacterium
GAAGACCGCGAAGCGATCCTGCGAAGAGCAGACCGACACCGAGCGCGATGGAGAGATCCGGGTGGGTCGCGGAGATCGGCCCCAGCCGGAGTCCACCCGACCAGAGAATCCAGGCGCCGACACCGAGAGCGGCGAGACTCGCTCCGAAGGCGATCCCCGAGGAGCGCGGAGCCGGAGGACGAGAGAGCGCCATCAGTCCACCCGTCACCAGCCCGAGCCAGGCGATGTCCTCGTCGTACCAGGAGATGCTGAGATCCGGGGCGAGATGCCAGTCGGCGCCGCCCTGCGCGAGCGTCGCGCACACCGGTAGGAAGACCGCCGTCAGGACACTGGCGATCCACGAGAAGACCGGTCCCCGTTCCGGGTCGCCCTCTCCGTGCGTCATCCGCCGGAGCATCGCAGATCATCGGGCCCGAAGCGCGGGGCCGGTCGCGGGATCCCGGAGGCCGACGTCTCAGTGCAGGGTGTCGCGGGCTCCGAAGACCGTCGTCAGGACGTCCTTCACCGAGAGCGGTCCGAGGCCGGGCCGGACCTCGAGCATCCGCTGCTCGAACTCCGGGGCCGCACTCGAGGGGAACTCGTCGCAGAACTCCCCGAAGAGTCGCACCAGGACCTCCGCCGCACAGGTCGCGTCGACGTCCGAGAGGTAGAGCACCGCGCGCTCCCGGGTCATGCGAAAGATCTGATCCTCGACCCGCAGCGCGCTCTCGAGATAGGTCACGTAGTCCGGAAAGAGACGGTCTCCCTCCGGCGCCGCGATCCCGACCATCACCGAGCACACGGAGTGCGACTCGGCCAGGTCGGAGACGCGCGCGATCATCTGCGCCAGCTTGCGCGGATCATCGTTTCGATCAGGAGGCATCTGTGCTTCGACCATAACAGCTTCTCTATCGTCTCCTTCGACGTGGACCTGAAGACCGGATCACGGCCGAGCGAAGCCCTTCAGACCCCATGGGGCGAGGCGTCTCGACCGACGCAGATTCCGCACTGCCGCCGAGCCATCCAGCGATCGATCTCCTAGAGTCCGCCGACCCGGGCGAACCGGTCTTTCGTGAATGATCCCGGTGGGATGGCGTCTCGGCGACCCCGGCCCCGAAGCGACGGCGCCCGCTCTCGCGAACGCCTCGAGCCCTCTCTGGAGTCCGACTTGGCACAGACCTTCGAAGCCCTCGACTCGACCGAGCGCGAAGCCGCCCGGCCCCTCGGCCTGGGCTTCCTCGCCCTCGCTGCCGTGACCTATGTCCTGGTCGTCCTGGGCGCCCTCGTCCGCGCCCATGGAGCCGGTCTCGCCTGCCCCGACTGGCCCCTCTGCTTCGGCGAGGTGATCCCGCGCTTCGACTTCGAGATCGCCTTCGAGTGGGGACATCGGGCGCTGGCGGGGACGGTGGGGCTGGTCTTCGTCGGGCTCGCGGCGCTCGTCCTGAGACATCCCTCCCTGCGGCGATCCATGCAGGTCGGACTGCTCCTCGCGGCGACGCTTCTCGCAGTCCAGATCGTGCTCGGCGGGCTGACCGTGCTTCAGCTGCTGGCCTCCTGGACCGTCACCTCGCATCTGGTGACGGGCAACGCCTTCGCGCTCTCTCTCGTCCTGCTCGGACGTCGTCTGCTCGCCTTCGGCTCGGATGCCCCCGCGATGCGCCGGCCCGCCGAGCCGTGGACCCGAGCGATCGTCACGGTCGCCGGAGTCCTGCTGGCCACCCAGATCGTGCTGGGCGGCCTGGTCTCGTCGAGCTATGCGGGCCTCGCCTGCCCCGACTGGCCGACCTGCATCGACGGCGAGTTCTTCCCGACCTGGACGGGGCTTCGGGGGCTGCACGTCCTGCATCGGATGGTCGGCTATGGCGTCGTGCTCGTGATCCTGGCGGCCGCCGGCCTCGCCCGGGAGCATGCGGGAAGTCGGCGCTGGCTCGGCGCCGCCGCGGGTCTCGCCGTGCTCCAGGTCCTCGTCGGCGTGGCCAACGTCTCGATGCGGATTCCGGTCGAGATCACGGGACTGCACTCCGCCCTGGCGGCCGCCCTCGTCTGCACCGTCGGCGTGGGCGTCCGGGAGGTCTGGCGCGGAGCCGGACGAAGCGTCGGCTGAGCGCGGAGGCTCGGATCGATCGGGCCTTCGACTCAACGCCTCGTTCCTGCGGCATCGGTCTCGGGCCTGGTCCCGGCCCTGGCCCCGATCCCGGTCCCGGCCTCGGTCTCGATCGGAATGGACGCCTCGCCTTCCCTACTCGAGGTCGTCTTCGTCCTCTGCTCTACGGCCTGCGTGAAACGCCGCTCCCAGACATGGACGTTTCTCCGGGCGTCCCGGACGTAGGCCGTCCACCGGATCATTCGGCGCAGGATGTGGCTCAGCAGACGACCGGGTGCATCCATCGGCCGGTCGACATCCAGGAAGAGCACCACCCTCACCTCGTCGGTCTGGTTGAGGACCTCGTGCTCGTAGGTGTCGTCGAAGACCAGACACCGTCCCTCCTCCCAGGCGTGGATCTCGTCGTCGATCCGGATCACGCATCGATCCCGCTCCTGCGGCACCCGCAGAGCCAGATGGCAGCGAAGGACGCCCTTGGTCACGCCACGATGCGGCGGGACGTGATAGCCCGGCTCGAGAATCGAGAACATCGCCAGCCGCAGGCCGGGGATCCCGGAGAGGATCTCGAGAGTTCTCGGGCACCGATCACAGTTGGCGTCGGCGCGATGATCGAAGCCGTAGAGGAAGAAGGTCTTCCAGTCCCTTCCCTTCGAGATCCGCCGCTGGTCGGGCGAGATCTCGTGGAAGCAGGGGATCTCGTCCTTGAGCTCCAGCAGGGCGTCCAGCTCCTCGCGGATCGGCCGCCAGCCCGCCTCGAGACGTCGCGTCCAGTCGAATTCGGAGGGATCGAAGACGGGCTCGTCGCCGATCCGGGATTGAAGAGCCAGGAGCCCGTTCACGCCTCGAAAGAGGCGCTTGCCCGCCTTCTTGACCCGCTTCCGCCGGCTGCGCCGGAATCTCTGGGACAACGCCCTGCTCTCCACTCGCATCCCCTCCATCAGGTCGGACGTCAGGCCGGAAGTCAGACCGGAAGCTCAGCGCCAATGACTGAAGTCGCGCTGCAGCAGCTTCTCGAGTCGCGTGATGTCCTCCGCGAAGACCGATCGCAGGCGCGCCCGCCCCTCCGGTGTGAGGGGGGCCCGCTTCTGGCGGAACGTGTTCATCCGCTTGATCCGCCGTCGGACCGGACGCACCAGGCGCATCGTGCGCGGACCCCATCCCGCCCGGCTCTCGATGAGCCGGGCGACCGGTCGCGGTGGATTGGCGAGGAATTGCTGAAGCCATCGGCTGCGAAAGCCCCGGGACTCGTTCGTGGCCCGGATGGCGATGCGACCATCGTCCTCGAGCCCGAGAAAGCGGAGCACGGCCCGGTAGCTCGCCCGTCCGTCCGCATGCAGATCGTCGAACACGATCACATGGCAACGCTCCCGACCGACCTGCTCGAAGAGTCGCTCCAGACGGAGACCGAGACGACCGACCTCCTCGTAGAGGAGGAGATGGGGGAAACGGCAACGCGGGGGCAGGTCTCGTCCCCGCCGTCTGGACTCTTGGAGATCCCAGGCCCGCCAGAAGTCGGGCTCGTCCTCGTCCAGGAGATAGACCAGCCGTGCGTGGAAGGAGTGGATCATGTCGATCGGGTTGCGCACCATCGCGATGAAGCGCGGCTCGACCGTGAGATCGAGGATCCGGTCGAGGGCCTCCCGCGAGTAGAGATAGGAGACCGAGCCATCGACGAGGACCTCGACGGAGGCGTCGCCCTCCGCGGCCGGGAAGTGGACCTCCACGAAGTCCCGCGCCGGATCGACACGGGACCAGTCGAGGTCGGATCGCGTGAAGAAATGCGGCTCCTTGGGCTTCGCGAGCCGGATTCCATCGTGGCGGTCGAGGGCCTTCGCGAGCGCGGTCGTCCCGCAGCGCGGCGCGCCGACGATGAAGGCCGGACGCCGACCGGCGAGCGATCCTCGAGCATCCCTTCCCCGCTGCGGGCTCGGCCCCTTCATTCGCCCCGTCTCCCCGAAGCACGACCCTGCCCGGCCGCGAGTGGACCTCGGCGTGTGCTCGCTTCGTCCACGCCTTCTTCCCGGGCCACGGGCGAGACCGTCCGTCGGCTCGCCTCCCGATCCCGGCGGAAGCGGCGCGCCCACTCCGCGTGATTGGCTCGCGCGCTCTTGATGAAGCTCGTCCGCCTCAGGGCGAGGAGCAGGGCCCGGTGAAGGAGCCGCCCCCGCCATCTCATGGGCCGATCGAAATGAAGGATCAAGACCACCCGCTCCTCGTCGGTCTCGTTGCGGACCTCGTGGAGATAGGTGTCGTCGAAGACGAGGACGCGCCCTTCCTGCCAGAGGTGGGGCACCCCTTCGAGCCAGAGGACGCAGCGCTCACGGTCTCGGGGGACCACCAGGGCGAGCTGCCCCCTCAGCAGCCCCTTGATCGCGCCGCGATGCTCGGGAATGTGGGCGCCGGGATCGAGGATCGAGAAGAAGGCCGTTCGCAGCCCGGGAATCTGCCGAACCAGCCGACTGGTCTCGGGACAGAGATGCGCTCCCTCCTCGGCCTCGTAATCCCATCCATACAGAACGAAGGCTCGCCACTTGTCGTCGGCGCTGATGCGGTATTGCTCCCGCTGCAGCTCGTGGAGCTTCGGGAGGGAGTCCCGGTAGTGAAGAACCGCCGCGAGCTCCGACTGGATGAGCGGGGTGCCCTCCTCCAGTCGGGGAATCCACGGAAAATCCTTCGCATCCAGGATCGGCCGGTCGCCGACGAGCGACTCCCGTCCGGCGACCCGGCTCACGCGGTTCAGCGCCTTTCGTCCGACGCGCTTGAAGCGCTTACGGGCTCGCTTCCGCCAGCTCCGCTTGCGGTCGGACTCGACCCCTTGGGCAGGTCCGGATCGGACGAGCTCCTGATCCATCGACTGCATCACTCCCCCCGCTGGCCTGGCGGCTTTGGACGCGGATCTCGCGGCTCTTGGCGGCTTCTCTGAGCTCTCCGCCATCCCGTCGCCATCCCGACTCCGAGCTCCTCGCCATCCGGAATGGCTTCTCATGAACCGTGCCAAGAGCGACCCGAACCCGCTCTCTTCGGCCGTCGACCGTCGAGTGCGGCCGAGGCCTCGCAGAAGAGCGCGAGAGAGCGCGAGATGCTTCCGGCATGGATTCATTCTCGATCCGGCATAACAAGAAGACTGTCCGCTGCGCATCGTCGGTCGAACGAATGTAGAAACGCCAACGCACCGTCCGGTCTCGAGAGGCCTGCGCGGGTCTCCTGGACCGGGATTTGCAGTCGATCTCTCTCGATGGAACCCGTCTCGCGTCGCCGACTGCGGCGTCTCTCCCTGAGC
>CAYXLY010000343.1:0-5360 GCA_964466005.1 uncultured Spirochaetaceae bacterium
GTCGCCGTCGTTGGATGCACTCAGAGCCCGAGCGTGCGCCGCGAGCCGGACCGCAACGAGGTCGAGGTCCTGATTCCCGTGATCCATGCGCTTCGCGAGCAGACGGGCTTGTCGAGCGCGGACTTCGACTTCATCTGCTCGGGATCGAGCGACTACCTGGCCGGCCAGTCCTTCGCCTTCGTGTCGGGTCTCGACGCCGTCGGTGCCTGGCCTCCGGTCTGCGAGAGCCACGTCGAGATGGACGGGGCCTGGGCCCTCTACGAGGCGTGGGTGAAGATCCAGATGGGCTACGCGGACGTGGCGCTCGTCTACGGCTTCGGCAAGCCCTCGATGGGAGACCTGCCGCTGACGATGGCCCTCCAGCTCGATCCGTACTCGGTCATGCCGCTCTGGCCCGATGCCATCTCGATCGCCGGCCTGCAGGCCCGCCACTGTCTCGAGAGCGGCTCGATGAGTGAGCGGGACATGGCGGAGCGCGCGGTGCGGGACCGGGCCCATGCCAAGGACAACGTGAACGCGCAGGTCAAGGGCGACTTCACGGTCGACGGCATTCTGGCCGACCCCTACCTGGCGAATCCGCTGCGCAAGCACGATTGCGCTCCGATCTCGGATGGAGCCTCCGCGGTGATCCTCGCAGCCGGTGACCGGGCCAGCGAGCTCTGCGATCGCCCCGCCTGGATCCGGGGCATCGAGCATGTCTGCGAGCCGATGGACCTCGGAGTGCGAGATCTCGGGCGATCGCGCTCGACGGAGATCGCGGCGGAGAAGGCGGGAGTGAGGTCGGACAAGGTCGATGTCGCCGAGCTCTCCGCGCCCTTCACGCATCAGGAGATCCTGGTGGAGCGGGCCCTCGGCCTCGGAGACTCCACGACGATCAATCCCTCGGGCGGAGCGCTCGCAGGCAACCCCATCATGGCCGTGGGACTCTCGCGAATCGGGGAGTGCGCCACCCGGATCTGGAGTGGCGGAGCCGATCGCACCGTCGCGCATGCGACGTCGGGTCCTTGTCTACAGCAGAATCTCGTCTGCGTCCTGGAGGGAAGCTAGTCGTGGCAGAGTTGACGGCGGTCGTCGGAATCGGACAGACCAAATACGACGCGAAGCGGCTCGATCTCTCGATGCCGGGCTTGCTGCGGGAGGCGGCCGAGCGGGCGCTCGCGGATGCGGGCTGTGGCTGGGAGGACATCGACGCGGTCATCATCGGCAAGGCCCCCGACCTCTTCGAGGGCGTGATGATGCCTGAGCTCTTCCTGAACGACGCGATCGGCGGCGCCTACAAGCCGATGCTGCGGGTCCACACGGCGGGGAGCGTCGGCGGCTCGACGGGCATCGTGGCGGCGAGCATGGTGCAGTCCGGTGTGCACGATCGGGTTCTCTGCGTCGCCTACGAGAAGCAGAGCGAGTCCAACGCGACCTGGGCCCTCTCGATCGCGGTGCCCTTCTCCCTGGCGACCGTCGCCGGTGCGGGGGGCTTCTTCGCGCCGCTCGTGCGGGGATACATGCGTCGCTCGGGCGCGCCCGAGGACACGGGCATCCGGGTGGCCGTGAAGGATCGGCAGAACGCCCTCAAGAATCCGCTCGCCCATCTCCACCTGGAGGACATCTCCTTCGACATGGTGGCGAGCTCCCCGATGCTCTGGGATCCGATCCGATATCTCGAGACCTGTCCCAGCTCGGATGGCGCCTGCGCCATGGTGATGGAGAAGGAGTCCCTGGCCAGTCAGCGCTCCGGTAAGGTCGCGTGGGTCCATGCGACCGAGATGAAGAGCGAGCCGACCATGTTCTCGGGTCGGGATCAGGTGATGCCGCAGGCCAGCCTGGACAACGCGGCCAGCCTCTACAAGAAGGCGGGTATCACGAAGCCGCGCGAGGAGCTCGACTGCGCCGAGATCTACGTGCCCTTCTCGTGGTTCGAGCCGATGTGGATGGAGGGCATGCTCATCACGGAGCCCAACGAAGGCTGGAAGATGACCTACGAGGGGGCGACGGCGCTCGATGGCGACTTCCCGGTGAACATGTCGGGCGGCGTGCTCTCGTCCAATCCGATCGGCGCCTCGGGGCTGATCCGGTTCGCCGAGGCGGCGCTCCAGGTCCGTGGCATGGCCGAGGCGCATCAGGTCGACGGCGCGAAGAGAGCGCTGGGGCACGCCTATGGCGGTGGCTCGCAGTATTTCTCGACCTGGATCGTCGGCTCCGAGAAGCCCTGAATCCCTTCGAGAGCCGATCCCCGGGGCGGTCCGACACCCGTTCGGTCAACGGCTGCTCTCGAGGGTCGGGTCGGCCGGGCCCTCGAGCAGGGCGCCCGCGATTCGATTCCAGGCTCTACTTCCGTGGATCGGGCTCTTTCCGTGGGTCGGGCTCTGGATCTGACGCGCGCTCAGCGGGTGCTGCGTGATCGTCGGGGAGCGCGCGGGGATCCGGACACCCTGCTCGATGCGCAGGCCGGGTGCGATCGGCGGGCGCGAAGAGCGATGTCCTGGGGTGGTGGAGCCGGCGGGAATCGAACCCGCGACCTCTTGAATGCCATTCAAGCACTCTCCCAACTGAGCTACGGCCCCACAGGAGCGCGGATCCTAACGAGCCGCGCTCGGGCTGTCAAAGCAGACGAGCGTTCGGCGCGGACCGTCCCCGCGGAGACCCGCAGGAGACCCCGCGGAGCGCAGAGCAGCGCGGCTGGACTCCCTGGCCGGGGCCAGCGTGGTATGATCCTCCGGGCTCGCCGGAGTGGCGAAACTGGTATACGCAGGGGACTCAAAATCCCCCGGTCGCAAGATCGTGCGGGTTCGAATCCCGCCTCCGGCACCACTCAGCGTTCCCCGGACCCGAGCCAGGCCGGTCGCCCTTCGAAGCCGGCCCGGGGCGGGGCATCCTCATCTCGGGCATCGGCTGTCCGGCCTCGGCGCGGGGCCGATCGCCCAGCCGTCGGCGGTCGGTCGATCGTCGGACCTCGGGAGGCCCCATGGACTCGCCTTCGGGATCGTCGCGGACAGCACCGCTTCGATCCGATCAGTTCGAGCGCTATCGGCGTCATCTGACGCTTCCCGAGCTGGGCCTCGAGGGGCAGCTCAGCCTGCTCGAGGGCCGGGTTCTGCTGATCGGTGTCGGCGGGCTCGGATGTCCGGCGGCGCAATACCTGGCGGCCGCCGGCGTGGGCACGCTGGGGCTGATCGACGACGACGTCGTCAGCGCTTCGAATCTGCAGCGACAGGTGCTCTACTCGGTAGCGGACGTCGGCCGCCCCAAGGTCGAGGTGGCGCGCGAGCGCCTGCAGGGACTGAATCCGGACGTGCAGATCCGGATCCACGCCGGCCGGCTCGATTCGGGCAATGCCATGGAGATCCTGGCCGACTACGACGTGATCCTCGACGGCACCGACAACTTCCCGACCCGATACCTCACCAACGACGCCTGCGTGCTGCTGGGAAAGCCGAACGTGCATGGCTCGATCTTCCGCTTCGAGGGACAGGCGAGCGTCTTCGATGCGAGGCGCGGGCCCTGCTATCGCTGCCTCTATCCCGAGCCGCCTCCGCCGGGCGCGGTGCCTTCGTGTGCGGAGGGCGGGGTGCTGGGGATCCTGCCGGGGATGGTCGGACTGGTGCAGGCCACGGAGACGCTGAAGCTCCTCACCGGCCTCGGAGAGCCGCTCCATGGGAGGCTCCTGCATTACGATGCCCTCGAGATGGAGTGGCGGACATTCGGCATGCAGAAGGACCCGAGCTGTCCGATCTGCGGAGAGCGGCCGACGATTCGCGAGCTGGTGGACTACGAGGGATTCTGCGGCATGCCCGCGCGCGAGGCGAGCGAGGACATTGCGCTTCCCCGATCGTCTCCGGGACGCGTCGCGAGCCGGCGGGAATCCGGAGAGTCCCTCGTGATGCTCGACGTGCGCGAGGCGGAGGAGCTCGAGAAGGCGCATCTCGACGACACGATCTGGATCCCCGTCGGCGAGCTCGAGGCCCGCATGGACGAGCTCGCAGCCGTGAAGGACGACCCGATCGTCGTCTTCTGTCATCATGGTGGCCGCAGCGAGCGGGCCGTGCGTCTGCTCCGGGAGCGAGGCTTCTCTCGAGTCGAGAATCTCGACGGCGGCATCGAGGCCTGGTCGCTCACGGTCGATCCGACCGTGCCCCGCTACTGAGACGAAGAGAGCCACGAGAGGCGCGCACCGACAGCGGTCGCCTCGAGGAGACTACGTTTGGCCACCACGAAGCTTCCGGACCCCCTTTCCCGACGCTACCTGCTCGAGCGGGAGATCGATCCATCGAAGGCCCGGGCGCTGGCGGAGGCCTATCTGGAGTCCGGACGGGAGATCGAGGCGATCGAGTTCTTCGCCCGAGCCCACGCCGAGGAGCCCCTGAGAGCGCTTCAGGCGAGCGCGGTGGAGCGGGGCGACGTCTTCCTGATGAAGATGGCGAGCCAGGCCCTCGATGACGAGCCGGGGGCAGCGACCTGGCGGGCGCTGCAGGAGGCGGCCACGCGCGCGGGGCGGGATCGCGATGCGGAGATGGCCTCACGGCTCGCCTCGGTCGACGAATAGCCGGGCGCGGTTCGATGCAGCGCTGGATCCGGGTCGAGAATGCGCGCTCGCACAACCTGTGCGGGATCGATTGCGTCTTTCCGCTCGGCGGGCTGACGGTCGTGACCGGGCCTTCGGGATCGGGCAAGACCACGCTCGCCTTCGACACGCTCTACGCCGAGGGGCAGCGGCGCTATGTGAGCTCGCTCTCGGCCTACGCCCGGCAATTCCTCGAACGGCTCCCGCGACCGGAGGTGGACCACGTCTCCAGCCTCCCCCCGGCGATCGCCATCGAGCAGCGAAACGCCGTGACCGGCTCCCGCGCGACCGTGGGCAGCGCGACCGAGGTCCTCGATCACCTGCGCCTGCTCTTCGCCGGGGTGGGCGTCAGCGTCTGTCCCGACTGCGACCGGGTCGTCGACGCCGGCGGCGTGCGGGCCACGGCGGACCGGATCGCGCGTGACTTCGCGAGTGGACGCATCCAGATCCTGGCGCCGATCCGGGCGCGGGCCGGACGAAAGACGGAGATCCGGGACGAGCTGGTCCGGGACGGTCTGTCTCGTCTGCTCGCCGACGACGGCAGCCTGATCGATCTGCTCGAGGAGACGCCTCGTGCGAAGCCCTCGAAGAAGCGGCCCTGGTGGCTTCTGATCGATCGCCTGGGGATCGGGGCGCAGGACGAAGAGGGCTCCGACGACGACTTGCGCGCGCGGCTGACCGAGGCCGTCTCCCAGGCCTTCGGCCGGGGGGAGGGCGAGCTCGTCGTACGGGGAGCGCAGGGGAGAATCGAGGACCAGGCGACCTATCGCGAGCTGCTCCGGTGCTCCGGCGGGCGTGCCCGCCT
>CAYXLY010000344.1:0-5359 GCA_964466005.1 uncultured Spirochaetaceae bacterium
CGCGCCGCGAGGGTCGACGCGCGGGGCCAGCTCCATCTCGGCGAGGCGCTCGAGGAGAAGCTCGCGCTGGCCGATCGGTTCGGGCTCGTGCTCGGCTTCCATGCCTGTGACCAGCCGACCTATCTCGAGATCGTGCGTCATTGGCTCGCGGCAGCGGGCCTCGAGGAGCTGGACGCGGCCGGACGGGAGGCGGCGCTGCGCTACTCGCTCGAGCGCGGCGGTCGCTCCGGACGGATCGCTCGTCAGTTCGCCAACGACTGGATCGGTCGCGCGAAGCTCGAGGAGCGGTCGCGACCGGCCTCGGTCTGAGAAGCCCTCACCCGGGCCGTGCGGTGGGTCCCCGGCCTTCGACGGACTCTGGCCCGCAGACGCGATCGAATGCAGGCGAGCTTCCAGGACGGGTTGCTAGATGATCGAGAGCTCGCGCCCCACCTTGGCGATCGCACCGAGGGCCCGGTCGAGATGCTCGCGATTGTGGGTCGCCATGTAGGAGGTCCGGATCACGCCGTGGCCCGGCGGCACCGCCGGCGTCACGACCGAGTTCACGAAGACCCCTTCCTCCTGGAGACGGCGGGCCATCTGATAGGTGGCACCGTCCTCTCCGATCAGCAGGGGAATCACCGGCGACTCGGAGCCACAGGTCTCGAAGCCCAGGCCCTCGAGCTCGCGCTTCATGTAGCGCGTGTTCTCCCAGAGACGCTCTCGGCGCTCCGGCTCGGCCTCGAGGATGTCGAGTGCGGCGCCGACCGCGGCCACGGCGCCCGGCGGGATCGCGGCGGTGAAGATCTGGGCCCGGGCCGTGTGCTGGATGTAGTCGACGACGTCGGCGGCTCCGGCGATGAAGCCTCCGACCGTCGCGAGTGACTTCGAGAAGGTGCCCATGACGAGGTCGACGTCGTCCTCGACGCCGAAATGCTCCGAGATCCCTCGGCCATGCTCGCCGAAGACGCCGAGGCTGTGTGCCTCGTCGACGAAGAGACGTGCGCCGTATCGCTTCTTCTGCTCGACGATGGCCGGCAGCGGCGCGACGTCTCCCTCCATCGAGAAGACGCCGTCCACGACGATCATCTTCCCCTTGCCCTCGTCGATGCGCGAGAGCTTGGCGCCGAGGTCGGCGGGATCGTTGTGGCGGAACTTCAGGGCCTTGCCAAAGGAGAGGCGGACGCCGTCGAGGATCGAGGCGTGGTCCATGGAGTCGAGGAGCGCCACGTCGTGGCGATCGAGCAGGCAGGAGAGCACGCCGAGGTTCACCAGGTAGCCGGTCGAGAAGACCAGGGCCGCCTCGCGATTCATGAAGCGGGCGAGTCGCTGCTCGAGCTCGACGTGGACGTCGAGCGTCCCGTTGAGCAGCCGCGAGCCGGCACAGCCGGTGCCGTACTTCTCGGTCGCGCGGATCGCGGCCTCCTTGACCTTCGGGTGGCTCGTGAGGCCGAGGTAGTTGTTCGATCCGAGCATGATGACCTTCTGGCCGTCCATCGTGACCACCGGGTCCTGCGGTGATCCGATCTCGCGATACATCAGGTAGTAGCCCGCGGCGCGGGCCTCGTTGGCCCGCGTGAACTCGCGACATTTCTGGAAGACGTCCAAGGTGTTCCTCCTCGCCCGGGCTTCGGGCGACCGCACTCGGGCTCCCTCCATGGAAGAGGGAGCGGGCTCCAGCGCCTCGATCGGGGCCGGGGCTTTTCTGTCAGCGCTTCCTGCGCTCGGCAACGACGAGGTCGAAAGGTCTCTCTCGGCTCTCACCGTTCATCGGCGTGCACCGTTCTTCGGCTCATCGGCGTGGAGGGGGGTCCACCCTCATCCTCGAATGCCTCATCCTCGAATGAGAGGAACCGAAGCGTAACCCAGCGATTCGGGAGGTGTCACGCTGCGAGGCCTCGATCGGGGGCCGTACCCCCCGGTCGCCCGGTACAGGTCGAGGGGCTGGAGCCCTCGTCGGGCTTTCGAGGCCGGTCGAAATCGGTCAAGTTCCCGTTCGGGATCCCCCTGGAGAGGCTGCTGCCCACCCCCGGATGCCTCGGCCCACCTCGGAGACCGAGGACCGACATGGAGACCACGCGATGAGAGCTGCCCCCATGGGCCTTCGGAGGAGCTGGCGCCCGAGGGGGAGGCTGCGGCCGAGATCCGGACCCGGCCCCCGATCGAGCTCGCGCCGAGCTCGCCTCCAGCTGGCCCTCGGCGCGCTCGGGCTGCTGATCTCCAGTGGCGCCCTGGCGGAGGCGGGAGACCCCGAGCGAGCCTCCGTCGCGGAGGAGCCGCGAGCCGCGGAGGGAGCCGCGGCCCCGGGGACCGCAGGCCCTGCGCCAGGCGCGCCCGACCCTCTCTTCGACGACTATTTCGGCGACGGGTTCGGCGACGATTTCGACGCTCAGCCGTCGAGCTATCCGGATCCACTCGAGTCGACCAATCGGGGGGTCTTCGCCTTCAATCGTCAGGTGGACAAGTGGATCCTGGATCCGGTGACCGAGGCCTATCGCTTCGTGGTCCCGAAGCCGGCGCGGGATGCCGTCTCGCGATTCTTCCTGAATCTCGGATCGACGAAGACGCTCGTCAACGACTTCCTCCAGCTCGAGTGGCGGGACGCGGGCGTGACGACGGGACGCCTGGTCGTCAACAGCACGGTCGGGATCGGCGGCCTCTTCGACGTGGCGGAGATGATCGGACTGGAGCGTCACGAGTCCGACTTCGGTCAGACCCTCGCGCTCGCTGGGACGCCCAGCGGGCCCTATCTGGTGCTGCCGATCCTGGGCCCGGCCAACGTCCGGGACGGGACGGGGCTGGTCATCGACGGCTTCTTCCAGCCGACCTACTACATCCTGGGTCCCGCCGATCTCCTGATCGGCCCGTCGGAGGTCTTCCTCTACGGCGGGACCTCCGGTCTGAGCACGCGGGAGCGTCATTATGCCGAGCTGAAGGCGCTCGAAGACAGCTCCATCGACTTCTATGCCGCGATGCGCAGTGGCTACTACCAGGATCGGGTGGCGGCGATCTGGGGACGCCGGGACGGCCATCGGACGCGGGAAGAGCCCGTCTTCGGAAGCGGAAAGGCGGATCCGGGGCAGGCCGAGCCGGACGAAGACTGAGCAGAGCAGGCCGCATCCGACACGCACCCCGGTCCGGATCCGATCCGGCCGAAGATCAGCCGTCCGCGCGCCCCTTGGCCTTCAGGTTCTCGATCTTGGACTCGACGGCAGCGAGGAGCTCTTCGAAGCCCTCGCGCTGGAGGGCCGACGAGTACTCCGAGCGACGCAGGGCCAGCTCGCTGACCGTGCCGTCGAGATAGACGTCGATCACCTTCCAGCCTTCCTGCGTCCGGAGGAGGCGATAGTTGAGCTCGACGTCGTCGTCGCCCGGAATGACGATCCGCGTCAGCACCATGCGTGTGCCGCGGGCGGCGTCCTGGACGCCGAGGGTCACGAACTCCTCGCCCTTGAAGCCCGTGAAGCGGCCCGCGTAGTTCGCCGTCGTCAGGCGCGCGAAGAGCTCCGCCCAACGGGCCTTGTCCTCGTCGGAGAGGCGTCGCCAATGACTGCCCACGGTCCGGCTCGCCATGAAGTCGAGGTCGAAGGTACGCGCCATCAGGGGGCGGAGCTCGTCGATGCGCCCCTGGAATCCGAGCTCCTCGGCCCGCTTCATGATCTCGAGGAGCCCGGCATGGAACCTCTCGATCGTCGCGGTGGGAGCGCTCTCCGGGTCGCCCGGCTCCGAGACCTGCTCGGCCGGGGACGCTTCGGTCGTCGCCGTGGAGTCGACCGCCGCGGCCGGCTCGGCTGCGATCGGTCCGGCGACACCGGTAGTCAGAGCGGCAGCGAGGCACGAGGGCAGGACGACGCGCCGGATCGATCCGATCGGAATGGAGATCTTCAACTTCTCTTCCTCGCTCTCGCGGGGCACAGCGCCCGTCGAGCCATCGGTTCGGAGGGATCGGACGATCCCGGGGAGAATCCTCGTCCCGAGCCGGGGAAAGACAATGCGGCCGCGCGCATTCTAGCAGCCCGGTCGACCGGCAAGGCCTCCCGGGGTCGGCTTCCTCACGGGAGCTCTCTTCGCCCGAGACGGAGTGCCGCTCGGATCGGCGTCGGTTCCCCATCGACTCTTCGTCGGTCCATCGGTCGGCGCTCCGGTGCCGGACGAACGGGATCCGCTCCTCTCCCTCGTCTTTGCATGGCTTGCATGGCTCCTCCTCGGGGCGCCCTTGGGGTCGCTGCCAGACTCAGGGGCCCCGTGCCTCGAGATCGGGATTCGGAGGCGTGCGTGCTCGAGGGCGTCGGGTGCGCGAGGATGCGGGTCCGGGAGGAAGGCCAGTTGGAGACGGCGGCGATCGCACCGGAGCTCTCTGCGGACGGGCTCACCGTGGCGCTCGTCCTGCTCTCGGCGCTCCTGCATGCGAGCTGGAACGCGCTCGCCAAGGCGAGCGGAGATCCGCTCGTGAACGTGGCGATCGTGACGGGGACCGGGAGCCTGCTCACGCTCCCGGCCGTCCTTCTGCTGCCCGCTCCCGGGCCCGAGACCTGGCCCTGGCTCGCCGCGTCGGGCGCGCTCCACTACGGCTATCAGCTCTCGCTCGTCCGCGCCTATCGACTCGGAGACCTCAGTCAGGTCTATCCCATCGCGCGGGGACTCGCCCCGCTCGGCGTCGCGACGCTGGCGGCGATCTGGGCCGCCGAGGCCCTGGCTCCGGGACAGGTCGTGGGGCTCGCTCTGGCCTCCGGCGCCATCATGTCGCTCGCAGGCCTGCGCGCCGCAGGCCCTTCGACGCGCGGCGCCGTGGGGATGGCGATCGTGACGGCCACCTGGATCGGGCTCTACACCTTCGTCGATGGCTCGGGTGTGCGTTCGGTCGGGCAGCCGGCGATCTACATGGGCTGGTCCTTTCTCCTCGGCTCGCTCCCGATCGTGCTGACGGCGGTCCTCGTACGGGGAAGGTCTGCTCTGCCGGCGCTGCGGCGGAACGGGCCGAGGGCACTCGGGGGCGGAGTGATGGCCACCCTCGGCTACGTCATCACGCTCTGGGCGATGTCGCGGACGTCGATGGCCGTCGTGGCGTCGCTGAGGGAGTCCAGCGTGCTCTTCGCGGCCATCCTGGGGACTCGCATGCTCGGAGAGCCCTTTGGCCGTCGCCGGCAATGGGCGGCGCTCCTGCTCGTGGTGGGGCTCGTCCTCGTGCAGATCCGAGCCGTCTGAGCGGTCGCGGGTGGCGGAGCACTCTATGCTCCCAGTCCATGCCCGCACCGCGCGCCACGATCGACTGGCTCGACGCCCATCTGGAGGATCGGATCGGGGAGCTGGAGGCTCTCGCGCGCATTCCGAGCGTCTCGGCGGAGGGCTTCGAGCCCGAGGCCGTCCGGCGCAGCGCGGA
>CAYXLY010000345.1:0-5351 GCA_964466005.1 uncultured Spirochaetaceae bacterium
CGGGCCGCCGCCCCCTCGGCGTGGACGCTGGAGGGATTGCCGAGCTCCTCGCGCAGGGCCCCGGCCATGGCCTCGGCGACATCGGGCCGAAGCGGCGTCGTCGCGTTGTGGTCGAGATAGATCCTCTGCATGGACATCGTCCCGGACAGCTCCCCTGGGCTCCGCAGCCGGCGCGACCGTAGCCCGCGAAGGCCGGGATTCAAGCGGAGGGCTCGTCCTCTCCTTTGCTCTCGAGCAGCGCGACGATCGAGGTGCGGTCGGCGATCCCGCCCCACGCGGCGTCGAGGCGTTCGAGCGTCTCCTGGACGCTGGGATCATGCAATCCGGGCGGGGGCAGCCTCTGGCCCCGACCCCGAACGACGCGCAGGACCTCGCCCACCGTCAGCTCGGAGACCGGCATGCCGGGGACGACCCCGGCATCCTCTCCCTCTCGCGACAGCACGTATCGCAGGAGCGAGGCCCCCTCGAGCTCGGAGAGCACGCGGCGCACGTCCCGCACGGGCTCATCGAGCTCGAGCGCGAGCGCCTGCGCCGTCGGGGGCTCCTCCTGACGCTCGAAGGCCCTGGCCACGGCGACGGCGAGCTCCAGGGCGACCGCCTCGCGGCGAGCCGGCGTCGCCTCGCCGGAGCGGATCTCGCGCCGCGCGGAGCCCAGGTTCTGGGTCGCATAGGCCACCTCGGCGCCCAGCAGGATGACGGCCCAGCATGCGTAGAGCCAGACCAGGATCAGCGGCACTGCCGAGAAGGCCCCGAAGACCGCCTCGTAGGTCGCCGCTCCGACCTGGAACTTCACGTAGACCGTGCGGGCCGCCAGGAAGAGCACGGCCGCCACGAGCCCGCCGAGCGCAGCCGCCCGGACGCGGACGGTCGTATTCGGGAAGAACCAGTAGAGGAAGGTGAAGCCGATGAAGAGGAAGACCAGGGGCGTCTGGGCGAGGCCGAACCCGTAGAGTCGATCGAAGCCCGGGATCTCACGCAGCCTCCCCACGATCATCTCGTTCTGGAGCGTGGTGGCGACGCTCACGGCGAGCCCGGTCGAGATCGGCGCGACCACCATGACGGCGAGATAGTCCGAGAAGCGACGGGCCCAGCTGCGGCTGCTCTCGACTCCCCAGATGTCGTTCAGGGTCTGCTCGAGATGGCGCAGGGCGAAGATCGCCGTACCGAAGAAGATGGCGCCGCCGATGGCTCCGAATCCCGAGAGGTCGAGATTCACGACATAGCCGCGCACCACGTCCCGGACCTCGGGGGCCACGGTGGTGAGCTGCTCGATCGCGAAGTCCACCAGCGCCTCGTTGCCTCCGACCATGCCGAGGATGGCGATCACCACCCCGAGCATCGGGATGATCGAGATCGCCGTGATGTAGGTGAGGCCGCTGGCACGCAGCAGCAGGCGGTCGGACTCGAAGCCGCGAACCGTGAGGGCGACCAGCTGGGCGCCGGAACGCAGCAGACGAACGGGGGTCGGATCCGTAGGGTCGAGCTGCCAGAGCTCCCGGTCGATCCAGTCCCGCACGCTCTCGATGCGTTCCATCAGTGCGCTTCGAGAGCCCTCGGTCTCCTCCTCCGCGGATCGTCGAGCCTCAGCCATCGTTTCGAGCCCCTTCCGCGCCCTTCGATTCGAGGGGTACCCGATGCACGCGCACCCACTCTTCCAGACGGGCCCGCGTGATCGAACCGATCCCCGGCACCCGCTCGAGGTCGATGACGTCCTCGAAGAGGGCCTGGTCCCGCTCGGCGAGGATGGCCCGGGCTCGCGCCGGACCGATTCCGGGAAGGGCCTCCAGCAGCGGGGCCGAGGCTGCATTCAGGTCGAGCGGCTGACCGAAGAGGAGGCCGCCGAGCCCGGCCCGGGTCGGAAGCCCCGCGCGACCGACCTCGCAGTCGACGCGCTCCACGCCGAGCGCGTCGACTGTGCGCGTCTGCGGCAGGCGACAGACGGGCAGCGGATCCCCCGGCCCCAGGCGCCCCAGGCCCGTCAGTCCCGCCGCGAGCAGCAGGGCCGCCAGCATTCGGGCGACGACATCACGCCCCTCCGACCCACCGTCCGGCTCCCCCTCCGAGCCGGCCCCCTGGTCTCGCGGCTCGCTCTCACGGACCGCGAGGCCGAGTCGATCGACGCGCGCCGCCCAGTCGGCCAGCACCCGCTCGGCCTCGGGACCGTGCGCCCGCACGCGGACGGTTCGGGGCTCGACGGGCGCCTCCTCCCATCCCTCTCGGCCGTCGCCGATCCCGGGTCCCTCGAGCTCGATCTCGAGGCGCTCCGGCCCGAGCGCCGCGGGGAAGCGATCCGCCCACTCCACCGCCAGCACGGCGCCGCGAGCGAGCATGTCGTCGAAGCCGACCGTGTCGAGCTCCCGCTCGGACTCGAGCCGGTAGAAGTCCAGATGATGAAGGACCCGCGGTCCTTCGAGCAGTGGGTATTGCTGCGCGATCACGAAGGTCGGACTCGAGACCAGACGCGGCGCCACCCCGAGGCCGCTCGCGAGCCCCTTCACGAAGACCGTCTTGCCGGCGCCCAGCGGCCCGATGAGCCCGATCACCAGGCCGGGCTCCGGGATCGATCGACCGAGCTCGGCCGCGATCTCGAGCGTGGCCTCAGGTCCCGGGGAATCGAAGTGCCAGTCCTTGAAGACGTCCTCTCTCTGCCGCGAGCCCCTCACCGTGGCCCGCGGCACTCGCGACGGACTCCACCTGCGAGACGCCCTGGCGCAGGGTCGCGGCGACCTCGGGTAGCGCATCCGCCAGCTCGCTGGCGCGGAGACCGAAGTCGGCTCCGCGCCGCACCGTCAGCGTGTCGGCTGCGGCCCCATGCCACCAGGCCGCGAGCCCCGCTGCCTCGAGCGGCTCGAGGCCGCTCGCCAGCAGGGCCGCCACGAGGCCCGTGAGCACGTCGCCCGTGCCGCCCGAGGCCAGCAGCGGGCCCCCGGTCGGCGTGACCAGCGTCCGGCCCTCGGGCTCCGCCACGATCGTCGCGGCGCCCTTCAAGACGACGACTGCACCGCTGCGCTCCGTCAGCGTGCGCGCCGCCGCTACCCGATCGGCATTCACCTTGGCCGGATCGGAGCCCAGCAGTCGAGCCGCCTCCCCCGGATGGGGCGTCAGGACCGTGGGGGCCCCCCGATCCCGCAGCGCCTCGAGCTCGTCTCCCAGGGCGAAGAGACCGTCGGCATCGATCACCAGCGGTCGCTCGATTCGAGTCAGCAGCTGCCGGACCAGGACTCCGGTCTCGGGTGCGCGACCGAAGCCGGGGCCGAGCACCGCCACGTCACGCTCGCCCGTGAGCTCGACGAGCGGCTTCTCCGACGAGTCGTCGAAGCGACCCGCTCGCCCGGTCGCGACCCGCACGCTCATCGCCTCGACACAGAGTCCGCCGAGCTCGACCTCCAGACCCTCCGGATGGGCCAGGGTCACCAGCCCCGCTCCCGCCCGCAGCGCGCCCAGGACGGACAGGGCCCCGGCGCCCGACTTGCCCTCGGAGCCCGCGATGACGAGCACATGGCCGAAGCTTCCCTTGTGGGCCGCCCGCGGACGCGAAGGCAGCCGCACGGCAGCGGCCCCGCGACTCCAGCACTCGATGCGCGGCAGACGCTCGGGCTCGGGATCGGCGATCCCGATACGGGCCACCGTGACCTCGCCGGCGTGACTGCGCCCCGGCTCCAGGGCCAGACCCAGCTTGGGCGAGCCCATCGTGACGGTCGCATCCGCCTCGACGGCGGTCCCCAGGATCGCCCCGGTATCGGCGGCGATGCCCGACGGAATGTCGATCGCGAGCACCCGCAGCCCGCCGGCATGGGCGCAGCGGAGCGCGTCGATCACGCCGACCCGACGGCCCTCGATCGGCCGATCCAGCCCCGTGCCGAAGAGTCCGTCGATCGCGACCGAGGTCTCGTCGAGCAGCCGCGACCAGTCCTCGTCGTCGCGAGCGACCCGATGAGGCGCACCGAACGCGGCCAGGCGACGCCACTGAAGCGCGGCATCCTCGGGAAGCCGCTCGGGATCTCCGACCAGGATCGCCTCCGCCGCAATGCCCTCGGCGTGCAGCTGACGCACGACCACGAAGCCGTCGCCGCCATTATGGCCTCCGCCGCAGATCGCCCGGATGGGCCCCCGACGCGCCGCGCTGCGCCAGAGCGCGAGAGCCGGCTCCACGAGGGCCCGGCCCGCGCTCTCCATCAGGACCTCTCCGGGAAGGCCCAGCGTCTCGATCGTCTTGCGGTCGAGCGCCTGCATCTCACTGGCGGAGAGGAGGCTCCAGATTCCGGCGCGAGGAGCAGGAGAGAGGGCTCCAGACGGACTCGACATGTTGCGATCTCCTGGCCTCGAAATCGGGCGCGAGCGAATCGGATCGGCCCGAGAAGAAGGCCGAATCCCCGACCCGGGCCGCCGCCGGCGCTCGGAGCGGGCGCTCCCCGGACCGTAGCCGACCCGAAGAGACCCATGCGAGATCGAGTCCCGATGCGCTCGGGACCCGCGGTGGGCGATCGTCGGCGTCTATGCGTGGGCGCTGGGCGATGGGCGATGGGCGATGGAGGTAGGCCGATGGAGGTACGGCCCGGACGGTCGAGCCCACCTCCGAGCACCGGAGACCCCGAGGTGCGTCTCTCGGGCGCGAGAGGAGACCCGCGGCCGGTCAGTGCATGCGGCCGTGGAAGTCCCGAATGGCCCGATCGAGCCCGACGAGCAGGGCCCTGCGCGCCAGACTCCTCCCGAAGACCACCCGCTCGACCGCGGGCGCCGCCTCGAGCAGCTCGCCGACGTTCCGATCGTCGAGCTTGCCCGCCAGCGCCACGCCCAGCCGGAGCTTCGAAGCGAGCCGCGTGGCATCGCCCAGCGCGACGAGCGCCTTGCGTCGCTCCGCCTCCGGCAGATCGACGAGGTGGCCCGTGAAGATCTCGACCTCCCGGACTCCCTGGCCATGGGCCGCGCGCACCGCCTCGAGATCCGGTGCAACCCGCAGGGCCGCGCGCAGGCCGGCCTCCTCCAGCGACCGGAGGACGCTGGTGAGCGCCGCGCCCTCTACCCGGGCGTCGACGGGCAGTCCCGGCCCTCTGGCCTCGATCCGGTCGGCCACCAGGACGACCCGATCGGGGCGTGCGACCAGGGGGACCTCGAGCAGACTCTGGGAGACCGGCATGCGGAGCTCGAAGGAGCGAGCCGATCGACGGAGCGACTCCACGTCACTCTCACGAACCGGGCCGCCCTCCTCCTGGATCGAGAGACGGAGGGCATCGACGCCCGCCAGCTCGGCCAGGCTGACGGCGGCGATCAGGTCGCTGCGATCGTCTCCCGCGAAGTCGCGCAGGGCGGGCCAGCTGTCCAGGGAGAGGACGATGCGCATGAATCAGTCG
>CAYXLY010000346.1:0-5305 GCA_964466005.1 uncultured Spirochaetaceae bacterium
TCTGGATCTCCCGACGCGCCCATGCGTAGTCCGCCTTTCCATTCGGAGCCCGCTCGACGTTTTCGACGACATGGATCTGCTTCGGGACCTTGTAGCCCGCCAGCTTCGTGCGGGTGAACTCGCGCAGCGCCTCGCCGTCGAGCGAGGAGCCGTCGATCAGCGAGGCCACCGCCATGACCCGCTGTCCGAGTCGCTCGTCCTCGACGCCCACGACGAGGCTGTCCGACACGTCGGGATGCGACTTGACGACCTCCTCGACCTCCTCCGGGTAGACCTTCTCGCCGGCGGTATTGATGCAGTGGGAGCCGCGTCCCAGCAGCGTCAGGGTGCCGTCTGCCTCGATCCGGGCCCAATCCCCCGGAAAGGAGTAGCGCACGCCGTCGATCTCACGGAAGGTCGCCGCCGACTTCTCGGGATCCTTGTAGTAGCCGATGGGCACCAGACCGCCGGCCGCGATCAAGCCAGCCTCGTCCGATCCGGGCTTCAGCTCCCGGCCGTCCTCGCTGAAGACCTTCGTCCGCGGCCCCATCGCGAACTTCGCCGTCCTGCCCGGGTTTCCGCGCGTCGTGATCTGGTTTCCCATCGATCCCTCGCTGCTGCCCATCGCATCGACGAGGATGAAATCGTTCCATTCGAGCAGGGCCTGCTTGATCTCGCTCGTCCACATGACGCCCGAGGAGATCATGAAGCGGACGCTGCTGGGATCGAAGGCGCGCCCTCGTGCCTTCGCCTGCTCCAACGATTGGAGCATCGGTCTGGCGAACGCGTCGCCCACGATCACCAGCTGTGTCGCCTTCTCCTCCTGGGTCGTTCTCCAGAGCTCGTCGGCATCGAAGCCGCGCTGCTGGAGCAGGACGACCCGGGCCCCGGCCATGTGCGGGATCATCGCCCCGAGCCACATCCCGGTCCCGTGCATCAGGGGACAGGCCGGGATCGAGACGATCCCTCCCTGCTCCCGCCAGAGGCTCGAGACGAGGTCCGGGATCTCGTGCGCCGCAGGAACGCCCAGCCCCATCATCGGGAACCCGATCCCGATGAACGCCTCCAGCATGTCGCCGATCTCGTACATCACACCCTTGGGCATGCCCGTCGTGCCGCCGGTGTAGAGCATGTAGACGTCCGTCGGAGAACGGTCGATCCGCGGGGCAGGATCCGCCGCCGCGATCGCCGCCTCGTAATCGATCGCACCCGGAACGGATTCCCCCCCGTCGTCGACCTCCACCCAGAGCTTCACTCCCTTCGCACGGTCCTTCACGCGCGCCACCCGGTCCCCCAGGCTCCGATGGAAGACGACGGCCTCCGCATCGGCGTTCTCGAGCAGATAGAGGAGCTCGTCGTCCAGGTACCGGTAGTTGACGTTGATGGGGACGCCCCGGATCTTCATGCCCGCGAACTGGGACTCGAGATACTCGTTGCCGTTCCAGAGGTAGAGACCGATCTTGGAATCCGGCCCGAGTCCCGCCTGCTGGAAGACCCCGGCCAGTCTGGACGCGCGATCCTCGTACTCCGTCCAGGTCCGGCGAATCGGGCCGGTCGCGATCGCATCCCGATCACCGATCGAGTCCGCGATCCGCTCCCACAACGTGGCGTAATGAAGGTCCATCCCGTGTGCCTCCCGAAGCTCGACCGCTCTCCCGAGCGTCGGCCCTGGCATCGCTTCCGATCCTCTCCGACCTCTCCGCCCCGAACAGTCTACGAGGCCACGTCGAAGGACTGCAAGCTCGCGGCGCGCGCCCGAAGCGCCTCCGGCCCTCCCAGCAGGTGGCGCGCCACGGAGATCCGCTTGAACCAGAAATGCAGGTTCTGCTCGTCGGTCCAGCCGACCCCTCCGTGGACCTGCGTCGACACGCTCGCGATCTCGCGGCCGATCTCGGAGACATGGGCCAGGACGTGGCAGGCCATGAGCGGAGCCTCCTCGGGCAGCGCGTCGAAGGCGTGCGCGGCGTACCACAGCAGGGAGCGAGCGGGCTCGAGGTCGGCCACCATCTCGGCGCACATGTGCTTCACGGCCTGAAAGGATCCGATCAACCGATCGAATTGTCTCCGTTGTCCGGCATACCGCACGGCCTGCTCGATCATCGCTTCGCACGCACCGAGCGTGTCGGCTGCGAGGGCGATCCGACCCGCGGTCAGAGCCCGCTCGATCGCAGGTCCCACGCCCGTGAAAACCCACTCGGGCTCCGCGCCGTCGAAGACGATCTCCGCCGTGCAGCGAGTGGCGTCCGTCGTCCGCAGTCGCGTCGTCTCCACCCCGCGCGCCGCGCGGGGCAGGACCGCCAGCGTCTCGGAGTCGAGCGCGACCAGCAGCCGATCGGCCTCCCAGGCATCGAGCGTCATCATCGCCTTGCCGACGAGCCTCCCTGCCTCGACATCGACGCCGGCCTCCTCGCGGACGGAGAAGAGCTCGGTGAAGCCGACCCCGAAGACGAGATCTCCGGTCGCGATGTCCGACAGCCACGCCTGGGCCGGCGTACTCTGCGGGGGCACGAGCGAACCCAGCGCGACCGCGGCCAGCACGGAGGAGGAGAGGAAGGGGGACGGAGCCACCGCATGTCCGAGGCATTGTGAGACGAGCGCCGCATCGAGAAGCGTGAGTCCGGACCCGCCCCGATCTTCGGGGATCAGGATGCCCGCCGCCCCCAGCTCCGCGAACGCACGCCAGAATTCGCGATCGTTCGGACGATCCGCCGCCCGCCGCGCACGCACCTCCTCGATCGGCATCCGGCTCGCGAGCCAGGACCGCGTCGTCTCCTCCAGCAGGCGCTGCTCCTCCGAGAGCCCGAAGTCCATGTCCGATCTCCTCCCGTCGATTCGTCACGAGGCTCCCGAACAGGCCCGATTCCGGCCGGACGAGAGATCCGATTCAGCGCGTGCCGGGCTTGGGCTCCCGGGGCAGACCAAGCCCACGCTCCGCGATGATGTTCTTCTGGATCTGGGCGGTCCCGCCCCCGATGATGAGCCCCAGCGAGAAGAACGAGTGCGCCTGCCAGTACCCCCGTTCCCGCTCGTATTTCGTGTGGTCGTAGAGGCATCCCAGCTCGCCCATCACGTCGATTGCCAGGGCGGCGATGTCGAAGTTGAGCTGGCAGTTCTGCAGCTTGACGACCAGCCCAGCCACGCCCGGCGATTCGTCCTTCAGGCTGCAGGTGAGCATCCGCATGCCATGATGCTTCATCGCGAGAACCCGCCCCTGGAGACGCATCAGCCGGTCGCTGTGGACCGGACTGGACATGAGCGACACGCCGTTCACCGTCTCCTCTCTCATCAACCGGATCAAGCGCAGGAGAGCCCCTTCGGCGTTCGAGTTCAGGGAGCTGCGCTCGTGTCGAAGCGTCGTATTCGCGATCTTCCAGCCTTCTCCGCGCTCGCCGACGACGTTCGACTTCGGGACCCGGACGTCGTCGAGGAAGACCTGGTTGAACGAGTTCTCGCCGATGTCTCCCGACATCGTCCGAAGCGGCTGGACCTCGATCCCGGGCGTGTCCATGGGCACGAGGAGGTAGCTGATGCCCGCATGCCGTGGGGCCTCGGGCTCGGTCCGGACCAGCATGAAGCACATGTCGGCCTTGTCCGCGGTGCTGGTCCAGATCTTCTGCCCGCTCACGATGAAGTCGTCGCCCTCCTCCCGAGCCGACGTCTGGAGGCTGGCGAGATCGCTGCCGGCGCCCGGCTCCGAGTACCCCTGACACCAGATCGTCTCCCCTCGCAGGGTCGACGGGATCCAGCGCTTCTTCTGCTCCTCCGTCCCATGCGCGAGGAGGGTCGGCACCAGCATCGAGGGTCCCTGGGCATTGAGCCCGCGTGCCACTCCGGCTCGATTGAACTCCTCGTCCATGATGACCGTCTCGAGGAGATCGGGCGGAGCGCCGTAGCCGCCGTACGACTCGGGGATCGTCCGAGCCCAGTAGCCGTGATCGATCAGGAGGGAGAGCCAGCGGCTCAGCTCCTCTCGGCTCGTGTCGAAGTAGGCCGTCCGGGGACGTCGGTCTCCATGGCGCTCGAGAAAGGCCCTCACCTCCCGTCGAAAATCCTCGTACCGCTCGCCGTACTCGAGGTCCAAAGCTCCGACTCCCCTTCCCGCGGCGATCCGGACTCGCTTCGCCGCCTTCCCGATCGGCTGCATGCTGCCGGGGCCTCCGTCCGTCGCAGGCTCCCTTCGAAGCGTCGCGTGCGTCAGGCGCCCCGGCGCACGCCCGGAGCCGGCGGATCGGCGGGTGCCCCCGCGAAGCACTGCGCGATCTCCATCCATTGGCTGGCGATCGCTCCCTGCACCCGCAGAGCGGTATCGCGGACATTGCGCACCTGCGTCACCACCAGGGCGAAGTCGAGCGCATCGCCTTCGATCCACTCGCCCTCGTCCGACTCGTTCCACTCCCAGAACGCGCCGGAGGGTGCCCTCAGACGCACCCGGGGAGGCGGCCCAGGCACCTCCTGCCCCCGGTTCACGAAGCTCCAGCCGAAGGTCTTCACGCCGATCGTGCACACGTGCCGGATCCGATCCGTCGGAGTCCGCGCCACGCCCTTCAGATCGTGGATCGCCTGGCCGTGCGCCCAGGTCTCCATGAAGCGGGCGGTCGTGAACATGGCGATCCCCATGTCCGGCCCGAACCAGGGGAGGCGACGTCTCGGATCCGCTGCCGAGGCCGCCGAGAGAGACTTCGCGAGCTCTTCGACGGTCTCGCTCCAGCTTCGGAGAAGCGTCGGCGCGTCGAGCTCCCGCAACGCGGCGCGCTGGAGCTCCGTCGTCGCGCCACCCGCCGCCACGTGCTCGATGAGCTCCCTGCGACGCCGGTCGAAGGCCTCCGGATCCTCGAGGGCGAAGAGCGAAGCCTGGTCGAAGTAATGGAGATGAGCGAGCACGTCCCACGGCGT
Organism: uncultured Spirochaetaceae bacterium; assembly: GCA_964466005.1. Lineage (GTDB taxonomy): Bacteria > Myxococcota_A > UBA9160 > UBA9160 > UBA4427 > UBA4427. The sequence goes on from CAYXLY010000346.1 coordinate 4,873, forward strand.
CCAGCTCATGAAGAGCGTCGGGCTGCGCCAGTCCTCTTCGTCCAGGGTCTCGAGGAAGCGATGCAGCGCGCTCGCCTCCGCACGGAGATCTTCGGCCACCTGCAAGAGAAGCTCCTCCCTGGATCGGGGTTCATGAGACGACGTCTAGAAGCCGAGCTGCCTGGCCATGTAGTGCAGCATGGTCTCGTCGGAGCCGCCTCCGATGCTGATCAGACGGGAGTCGACGAAGGCGCGGCCCGCCATGCTCTCCTTCATGTATCCGTATCCGCCATGGAGCTGGATGCATTCGTCGGCGACCTCCCGCGACACCCGGCCGCAGAAGAGCTTGGCCATCGTGATGAGATCCGTGGCGTCCCGCCCCGCCACGCGCTGATCGACGCACGCGCGAACGAGCGCCTTCGCCGCCGTGATCCGGGTCCAGAGCTCCACCATC
>CAYXLY010000347.1:0-5284 GCA_964466005.1 uncultured Spirochaetaceae bacterium
GGGACGAGGCGGTCGGGATCGATCTCAGCTTCGCGTTGACCGACGCTCGTCTCGGTCGGCTCGCTCCCGTGGTGGCGCTTCCCTCCGACCTGGCGCACGGAACGATCCGGGCCTCCGGGTCCGTGCGAGGCTCGCTCCGCCCCGACGCGCCGCCGATCTCCGAGCTCGTAGGACGGATCCGCGCCGAGGCACGCCAGGGCCGGGTCCGAATGAAGCTTCCGCTTCTTCTGCGGCTCTCGCGAGCCTCCGAGGGCTACAACCCCTTCGCGGACGCAGACGAGCTCGACTACGAGTCGATGACCGCGACGATCGGGCTCGATCGGGGACGGCTCTCGACCGAGGACTTCGAGCTCGAGGGGCCGCTCCGGGTCTTCGCGACCGGACGCATCGACACGCGTCGGACCCCGGTCGACATCCGCGCCGTCGTCGGCATCTTCCTCTTCCGGGCTCCGAATCAGGTCCTGGAGACCCTGCCCCTGGTCCGAAGCTTCCTGCCGGGATCCGATCGGGGGTTGATCGGGACCTACTTCGACGTCAAGGGCCCGATCGCGGAGCCGGAGGTGGAGGCCTTGGCGATGAAGACCCTGATGTCGGGGGTTCCGGACGCGATCAAGGCCCCCTTCAAGATGCTGCGTCTGCTCTTCGATCGAACGGGGGAAGACGCATGAGATCGCCGCCCGCTCGCGAGAAGATCCTGACGCTTCGCGACCTCGCTCCGCGACTGACCCGGGCCCGCCGCGCCGGCGAGCGGATCGTCTTCACCAATGGCTGCTTCGACCTCCTCCATCTGGGTCACGTCCGGAGCCTGGAAGAGGCGAGCCGCCTCGGCGACCGCCTGGTCGTCGGCGTCAATCGCGACGCGAGCGTACGCGCGGCCAAGGGAGCGGGCCGACCCGTGATGCGCGAGCGGGAGAGGATGGAGATCGTGGCGGCGCTCGCCTGCGTGGACTGGGTCGTGGGATTCTCGGGCGAGACACCGATCCGGCTCGTGCGTGCGATCGAGCCGGACGTGCTCGCCAAGGGCGGCGACTGGACGCTCGATGCGATCGTCGGTCGGGAGCAGGTCGAGGCCCGAGGCGGCCGGTTCGTCCGCCTGCAGGTCGTAGCGGGGCGAAGAACGACCTCCCTGATCGATCGCATCCGCCGGACGACCTGACCGGAGGGTCGACGCGCGGACTCCGGGCGGATGGATCGCAGGTCGGGGGTCGGGGGTCGGATCGGGCGTCAGCGGCGTTGGCGCCGGGGGTCGGGTCGGCGGCGGCGTCGGGGCTCAGACGAATCGAGCGGTCCCGCGTGCGGAGCCGATCTCCGCCTGCTCGGATCGTCGATAGGGCGGATCGAGCAGGGCATCGATCCGCTCGGTCACGAGATCCGCCACGCCCTGGAAGGCCGCGGCATGGTCGCGCTCGGCCTTCGCCGTGAAGGGCGCGAAAGGCTCCTCGATGTGGAAGGGGGCGAGCGCCTCGTAGGGAATCGGCTCTCCGATCCGATACACGACATGGCCCCGGCGTGCGATCGGCGAGCTGCCGGGGTAGACCTCGTCGCTCCCGTTGCAGCCGATCGGGACGATCGGGATCCGGAGATGGAGCGCAATCTGGGAGATTCCCACGTGTCCCGGGAGAAGACGCTTCGACCGCGTGCCCTGTGGAAAGATCAGCAGATCGAGGCCGATGGCGACCGCCTCCTCGTTCAGCTCCACGAAGCGGGCCATCATCGCGTGAAAGAGCGTGCAGACATAGCTCGCATAATCTCCTCGGCTGGGGTGATAGGCGATCCCCAGCGGATCACGCGGCGTCCTCAGCAGCTTCTCGGGGATGTCGGGCGGCGACGGCATCGGGCTCTCGTTGCCGAGCGCCCTCGCGTCGACGACCGTTCGCAGGAGCGCGTACTCGCGATCGGTCGGCGTACGCCCGAGCACCGAGAGAAAGTCCCGAGTGATGAGGTAGCCCCGGGAGACCGTCGGCAGCTGGAGCATGCTCTCCATGAACCGGGCGACGAGCGCGTTCTCGTAGTACTTGCCCTTGACCCAGGTCGCCGTGAACCGGTCCTCGCGCTGCCAGAGCTCGTACTGGAACGGGAAGTAGTTGTATCGGTCCGTATGGTTCATCGCGAAGAGGACGGGCGGATCGGGGATCCGATCCGCCCCCTCGAGCTCGATCTCGACGCCCGGGAGCCAGCGGTAGTTGATCCCGAGGAGCGTCCCGAAGAAGCGCTGGGAGCGGGGTCGACGAACGAGCTCGAGGCGTTCGAGGCGCGCGAGGTCGAGCATCGCGTCAGACTCCTGCCAGCTTCGCCAGGTCCTCTGGCGTGTTGACGTTGGTGAGCGGATCCGTTCCGTCGGGCCGGACGACACCGAGCGCCTCGACGGGGACCCGACTCGTGCGGACCGCTCCGAGGAGCCGATGCAGTGCGAGTCGCCCCGACTCGAGATGGGACCGGGCCAGGGCGAGACAGGCCTCGCGACGATAGACCGCGCAGAGCGGATGGTCCCCCCGCGCATCGCGCGGTACGACCGCGTCGGCCTCGGGCCAGGCGCAGAGGGCCAGCAGCAGGTCGGCGTCCAGGCAGGGTAGATCCGTCGCGATGACGACCACCCGCTCGGCCTCGGCCGCGGCGAGCGCTCCCACCAGGCCGCGAAGGGCGCAGGGCGGACCGGGCGGATCTCCGACGCGGCGGCCGGGAGCCGCCGGATCGGGGACGCCTCCGACGAGCAGCGTCTCCTCGAAGAGTCCATCGAGCAGCCGGGCCGCACGGGTCGACCAGGGCTCGCCTCCCCACGAGAGCCGGGCCTTGTCGCGTCCCATCCGGACGGATCGCCCACCGAGCAGGAGCGCGCCGGCCACGTTTCCCAGGCGTCCCTGGCCGCGGCCCCCGGCCGAGTCCACGCCGGCCTCCGAGACGGGCGATCCGGACCGGGCCATGCCTCAGAAGCCCCGGTCGGCCCGGTCGAAGAAGCCCGGATCCAGCACCTGGACCCGGATCCGATCGCCCGCCTCGCACTTCTCGGCCTCGAGCGGGAAGATCGCCAGACCCTCTCCCCGGATCATCGAGGTGAGCACGCCGGAGCTCTGATTGACGGTCGGGCTCGCGAGCAGGCTCTCTTCGTCATCGGGATCGCGGTGCAGGCTCACGCGCACGAAATGCAGCCGGCCGGCCTTCTTGTGGAGGGGCGCGGTGAGCCTCGCCGAGACGACCGGCCGGTGGATGCGCTCGTGGCCCATCATGCGGCGGAGCGCGGGTCGTACGAACTCCTCGAAGGTGACCGCAGCCGAGACCGGGTTCCCGGGCAGTCCGAAGACGAGCGTGCCCGTGGACTCGATCACTCCGAAAGCCAGGGGGTAGCCGGGCTTCATCCGGACACCCCAGAAATGCAGGCGGCATCCGAGCTGCTCGAGGACGCCTCGGACGTGGTCGTGATCTCCGACCGAGACCCCCGCCGAGCTGACCACGACATCCGCGCGCAGTCCATCCCGCAGATGGGCCTCGATCGAGTCCGGGCGATCCTCCGCGATACCGAGATAGAGCGGAGTCGCTCCGATCTCGCGGCATTGAGCCGCGATCGTATACGAGTTCGACGAGACGATGCGACCGCCCTCGGCCGGGCGATCGGGCTCGACCAGCTCGTCCCCGCCCGAGAGGATCGCGACCCGCGGTCTCTGCCGCACCGAGACGATCGTCCGCCCGACCGAGGCCAGAACGCCGAGATGCGCCGGCCCCAGCTCGACGCCGGGCTCGATCAGGCGATCACCGACCTCGAAGTCCTCGCCCCCCTCTCGCACGTTCTCGCGACTCCGCGGCGCGACCCGGATCCGGACGTGGGTCGGGCTCGCGGTGGTGTCTTCCTGACGCACGACGGCGTCGGCTCCATCGGGCAGCGGCGCCCCCGTGAAGATCCGCGCCGCCTCTCCCGCCTCGAGACGCCGGGGAGCCCGCCCCCCGGCCGGCACCTCGTAGACGACCGGCAGCTCGACGGGCTCGCGGTCGGCCTGCTCGAGGTCCGCCTGGCGTACGGCATAGCCATCCATTGCCGAGCAGTCCGCCGGCGGGTGGCGCCGGGTCGAGACGATCGGCTCGGCGAGGACGCGTCCCGTCGCCTCGACCGTCGAGAGCGTCTCGGCCCCGAGTAGGCGGGTCTCCCCGAGGATCGAGGCCTCGGCTTCTTCGACGGTCAGTCCTTCGCGCATCACCCCCATCCTACTGGCTCGGCGCTCCTCGTCGCTCCCCGACGACCCATCGCCGTCGCCGACCGACCCCCGTTACCAGAGGTCTGTGCCGATTCGCGACCTTGCGCACGCCTCGTGCCCCGCTTAGAGTGCCCAAAAACCGGGCATTCCAAAAGGGAAGAGCCGTCCTAGATGGGTCCGGCGAGTCGTCGCCCGGCCCCGAAGCCCATGAAACACGACCTCCAAGGCATCTTCGATGCGCTGCTCGAAGGCGTCCTCGTCCTCGACGACGCGGGCGACATCGACTTCCTCAACACCGAGGGGGCGAGGATCCTCGGCGCGTCGAGCGAGCATCTGCCCGGGAAGAATCTCGCATGGATCCTGGGCCCGGATCATCCGGTCTGCCGGATCGTCGATCGGGTCCGGGAGACTGGACGCGCCTCGATCCACGACGAGGTCGAGTTCCCGCGCCGACAGGACCGATCACTGCCTGTCGACGTCTCCGTCTCGCCGATCCGGGAAGGCGAGGGCTCGGAGGCGGGAATCGTGATCGCGATCCGCGATCGCACCGCGGCCCGCTCGCTCCGGGAGGAGGTCAGCGAGCGCGAGCGGCAGGAGTCCTACGGGCATATCGCGGCTGGCATCGCCCACGAGGTGAAGAATCCGCTCGGCGGCATTCGCGGGGCGGCGGAGCTGCTCGCGATGAGCAGTGCCGACGAGCGGGGACGCAAGCACGCCCAGCTGATCGTCGACGAGGTCGACCGGATCTCGAGCCTCGTCGACGAGCTGATGGTCTTCGCCCGGGGCGATCGCCTCGAGCTCGAGAGCGTCAACGTACATCGGCTGCTCGACTCCCTGCTCGACCTCCTCGAGCTCGAGCGCGGCTACGAGGAGATCCGGATCAAGCGTCGATACGACCCCTCTCTGCCCGAGATACGAGCGGACCCGGCCCGGCTCCAGCAGGTCTTCCTGAATCTGGCCCGCAACGCGCTCCAGGCGATGGAGGAAGGGGGCGGGACGCTCGTCCTGACGACGCGCATGACGCTCGAGCATCGCCTCTTCGGCCGGGAGGGCCGACCCCAGCCGACCATCGAGATCACGTTAAGCGCCCCCGGGCCGGG
>CAYXLY010000348.1:0-5273 GCA_964466005.1 uncultured Spirochaetaceae bacterium
ATCTACACGTACTGACACACTCTTTCCCTACACGACGCTCTTCCGATCTATACAAGATCGATCGCGGTCAGGACGGCGCGCGCCTTGTTGATCGTCTCCTCGAACTCGTATTCCGGCTGGGAGTCGAGCACCACGCCGGCTCCGGCCGCCAGCGTGATCTTCTCGGCGTCGGCCACGAGGGTCCGGATCGTGATCGCCATGTCCATGTTGCCCGAGAAGTCGAGATAGCCGGCGCAGCCTCCATAGGGTCCCCGCCGAACGGTCTCGAGCTCGTCGATGATCTCCATGGCGCGGATCTTCGGAGCGCCGGACAGCGTGCCCGCCGGAAAGGTCGCTCTCAGCACGTCGAGCCAGTCGAGCCCTTCGCGGAGCCTTCCGTGGACGTTGGACACGATGTGCATCACGTGGGAATAACGCTCGACCGTCGCGTACTCGTCGACCTCGACGCTGCCGATCTCGGCCACCCGCCCGACGTCGTTGCGCCCCAGGTCGAGCAGCATCAGATGCTCGGCCCGCTCCTTCGGGTCCGCGAGCAGGTCGGCCTCGAGCTGCCTGTCCGCCTCGACGGTCTCGCCGCGCCAGCGCGTGCCCGCGATGGGGCGCACGTCGATGCGATCCCCCTCGACCCGGACCAGGATCTCGGGCGAAGAGCCGACGAGGACGGCCTCCTCCATCCGGATGAAGAAGAGGTAGGGGCTCGGGTTGATCGAGCGCAGATGGCGATAGATCAGGAAGGGGTCGACCTGCCGGGGAAGCTGGAACTGCTGGGCCAGCACGACCTGGAAGACGTCTCCGGCCTCGATGTACTCCTTCGCCCGCTTCACGATCTCGTGATACTGCGACTCGGTCATGCTGCGCTCGACTTCCATCGGAGCCCGGACCACGGGCTGACGAGGCTCCGGGGGCAGCGGTCCCCGGATCCGGGACACCATCCGCTCGATGCGGTCGACGGCCTCGGCATGCCGATCCGCCAGGTCTCCTCCCGGCTCCACGTGGGCGTGGACCACGATCAGGGCCGTGTGACGGACGTTGTCGTAGACGACCACGTACTCGGGAATCAGGAAGAAGGCGTCGGGCAGCCCCGTTCGATCCGGATTCGAGTCGGGGATCTCTTCGACGAAGCGCACCCAGTCGTAGCCGACCATGCCGACCGCGCCCCCGACGAAACGCGGGAGCGGGTCCTGCTCGGGAATCACGGCGTCATAGGCGCGGAGCCGGTCCCGGAGCACCCCGAGCGGGTCTCCCTCCACCTCGAGCACCTCGGTCTCGCCCTTCTCGACCCACTCGACCCGGCTGCCGAAGGCGCGGAAGATCGCGTTCGCCCCGACCCCCAGGAAGCTGTATCGCGCCCACTTCTCGCCGCCCTCCACGGACTCGAGCAGGAAGGCCGTGCGGCCATCGTCGATCTTGCGAAACAGCGAGAGAGGGGTGTCCAGATCGGCCAGGATCTCGCGCACGACCGGGACGTGGTTTCCCTGTCGGGCGAGCATCTCGAATTGCTCGAACGATGTGCGGAGCACGGGCCATCTCGGGGCTTCTTCGTCGAAGCCGTTGGGGAAGCGCTCGAAAGCCCTTTGAAGTTAGGGCCTTGAGGCGTCAGGGGCAAGCCGGCCCCGTCCGTCCGGTCTCGCTGCGAGCGCGCTCAGAGCTGCAGGCCCGCTCCGAATCCGCCGCCGAAGAGGTCGCCGGCCCCGTCGCCGAGGCCCAGGAAACGGATCGAGAAGCCCGCGCTGAAGCCCTGCCGGCTCTCCTCCTGCAGCGCCAGGCCGATTCCCCAGCACCGGCATTTCGAGACGTACTCCACCAGCCCCTGCTGGCGGATCAGCCCTTCGTCGTTCACGAGCGAGAAGATCGCCGAATAGCTCAGTCGGATCCGGGTGAAGACCTGGAGGCTCGTCGAGAGGTCGACCTGGTTCAGCTCGGTGTCGCCGACACTCCGCGTCGACGGGCTGCCTCGCTGCGTCTCCACGAACTCCGGCAGCCGGCGGAGGTAGCGATAGCGGCCGAAGAGGGTGAACCGATCGATCCAGTCGACCTCGAGCGGGAGCTGCAGATTCAGCTCGGCCTCTCCTTCCCGCACGGCCAACGACTCCGGATTGAAGGACCCCCTCAGTCGACCTCCGAGCATGCCCCGCGGAAGCAGATGCGCATCGAGGGTCAGGTTTCCGATTCCCTGGGACTCGCTGGCGTCCCAGTCGACCGCCGTCACGACGTCGGCGAGCAGTCGCGGCGTCGCCGCGCCGTGGGAGCGCGTGTAGAAGCGCTGCCCGACGGCGAGGACCATCTGGTTGACGCTGTCGATCCGATCCGAGGGATTGCGGGTGACGTTCTCGAGCGCGAGGACCCGCAGACGTTCCTGCGATACGGCACCCCGGGGCACGAAGAGCGGATTGTCCCGCTGTCGACGCTGGGAGACCAGCGCCCAGCCCAGCCTCGGCTCGACGACGTGGCGCAGACCGCCACCCGAGTCCCAGTCGAAATCCCGCGCGAAGCGGGTCCGGAGCTCCGCGCGCGCCGTCAGCAGTCCGCGCTCCGCGAAGTCCTGATCGTCGGTCCGGTAGAGCGTCTGCTGCCAGCCGACCTCTGGAACGAGCTCGGCGAAGCGTCCGAGTCGAAAGGGCCGCGCGAGCCGCGGGTGGACCACGAGCCGCGCCCCGCGCTCCGCCAGCGGCTCCCCGGGCTGGAAGCGCCCGTCGCCCTCACCCCCGAGGCCGGTCCCGACCTGGCCGTCGATCCCGACGTCGAAGAAGCGGCCATTGCGCGTGAGGGCGGGCGGGAGACCCTCGATCTCGGAGTCCGCCGTCCGCAGGCCCGAGAAGTAGATCAGCTCGGAGTCGATGCGCGCCTCGATGCCGGCCGGACCGACGAGCGCCCCGGGCGCCACGTCCCCTCGGAGCTCGGCCCAGCGCTGCAGGATGTACTCGTCCGCATCGTCGAAGGTCGATCCCTGGATGTCGTCGGCATAGCGCGAGCCGACCATCGCGCCCCAGCCGCCGCTGGCCCCGAAGTCCCGCGCGACGTGGGTCGTCGACTCGATGAAGCGAAACGCCCGGAAATGCTGGAGCTCGGCGAAGTCGTCCGAGTAGAGATTGTCGGAGGCGAGGTTCAGGTCCGTCTGCCATCGCCAGCCTCCCGGCAGGAAGTGATCGTGCTCCCAGAGCGCGGCCCAGCGCTCCCGGGGAAAGGGCGAGAAGGATTCCGACGACTGGTCGAAGAGACCGGCCAGGAAGAGCTCCCCCTGTGACTCCTCGCCGAAGACGTACTCGAGCTCGAGGTCCTGCTTGTAGCCGCGCTCGCTGAAGTATCGCGGCGTCGCGATCACGTTCAGCTGCGGATGGGCGGCCCAGAAGAAGGGGAGACCGAAGCCCGCGCCGCCGCGGCCGCCGAAGGTGAAATCCGGGAGCAGGAAGCCCGTCTCGCGCTCGTTCTTCACGGGAAAGAAGGCCCAGGGAATCCAGAGCACCGGCACGCCCAGGACCTCGAAGGTCGCGTTCGTCACCGTGCCGTAGCCGCCGAGCTCGACGTGGGCGCGGCCGGCCTCGATCTGCCACGGGAGTCTCTTGCCCTCCTCGCATCGACAGGTCGAGAAGAGGCCGTCCCGCACCTCGAAGGTATTGCGGCCGGTCCGCACCAGCTCCACGGCCTCGATCCGGAAGCCCTCTTCCCCGGAATCGAGCTCGCCCTGGTAGAGCAGGCCCTGGAGCGTGTCGACGTCGAAGACCATGAAGCGAGCCCGCAGCTCGTCGGGACCGTCCTGGACCCGGATGTCCCCCTCGGCCACGCCGACGCGCGTCGTCGTGCTGAACGTGACCCAGCGCGCTTCGAGGCTGCGGTCGCCCTGCACGATCCGGACGTTGCGGTCCGCGGTGTAGAGATCGCGGGCGTCGTCGTACTCGATGCGGTCGGCGGTGATCTCGAAGGGGGCGTCCGGACGCGAGGGCTCCGCTGCAACCGGGGACGGATCGGCACCGGCCACCAGCCACAGAAGACCGAGCAGAATCCATCCGACCCGAATGGCCGCCCTCGCCACGCTCCCCCCCGAATGCGATGGCGGGACGCTACCTGAGGCGGCTCCCGAGGGCCAAAGCGGGCGCCGGACGTCCGCTCTCCGAGGCTCCTCAGGCTGTGACGTCCAGTCGATTCGCAGCCGCCGTGAGAGCCGCTCGATCCGTTGCGATCAGCTCCTCCCCGACCAGGCGGACCAGCTTCCGGTCCATCAGCTGATGCAGGGCGCGATGAGTCTCATGGAGCGAGAGCTCGGAGCCCGCCGCCAGCTCACGGAGGCTCGTCACGATGCGCAGGTCGGCCTCGTCCTCGGACGACGCATGCGAGAGCAGGAAGCGAACGAGCGGACCGACGAGCTCGTCCAGTCCCAGCGCCGCCAGCCTTCGTTCGGCGGCGATCAGCCGTACGGCCAGACGCTGGATCATGCGGATCGCGATCTCCGGCCGCTCGACGCACATCGACTCCAGCGTCTCGCCATCGAGCTCGAGGAGCTCCGTTGGCCCGACCGCCACCGCTCGGGCCGTCCGCGCCTCACCGAGCACGACGCTCATCTCGCCGAAGAACTCGCCCGGCCCCAGACGAGCGACGATCCTCGACTCGTCGTGCCGTCCACGCGAGATCTCGACCTGACCCGATTGGATCACGTAGAGATCGACGCCCTCGTCGCCCTCGTCGAAGATGAGGGCCCCATCGGCGAAGCTCCGTTGGAAGGCACGCCTCACCTGGATCTGCGTCGTGTCTCGGCCGCTCAGAACGGATCTCCCGCCGCTCGAGGACCCGACGGGCCTCGGCTCGTCCCCGTCTTCGTCCCGGCCCCGAGCCGACTTGAGCGTCCGGATCAGCCCTCGGGCCCGAGCCCCTCCGGCGAGGCGTCGGCCCGCGTCTCGATGCGGATCTGCTCGATGATCTCCTCGAGCGACGGGCGATCGAGCACACCGGTATGTCGCGTGTGAATCCGCCCTTCGGGATCGATGACGAAGAGGGTCGGAAAGCCGATCACCCCGAACTTCCGCGCCAGCTCCTGGTCGCCGAGCGCGATCGGATAGTGCAGGTCGCGCTCCCGGACCCAGCGCTCGATCTCGTCGGAAGCGATCGTGTCGACCGAGACCCCGATCACCGACAGCTCGGGCTGCTCCCTCGGCTGCGCCCTCTCGTCCTCCCACAGCGCATCGAGCACGGGCATCTGCAGCTCGCAGGGAGGGCACCAGGTCGCCCAGAAGTCGACGATCACGATTCGACCCCGCTCCTCGGAGAGCGTCAGGATGCGG
>CAYXLY010000349.1:0-5271 GCA_964466005.1 uncultured Spirochaetaceae bacterium
CGGGCTCCGCTCGGCTGAGCAGGAGCGCGGCGAGCTTCTCGGGGTCGGCCTGCAGCAGGCTGCCCGCGTGATCGTCGACGAGCAGCGCTGCGTCGATCAGCGCGAGGCTCTCCCGTCCATCATCGCACCGGACCCGGATGACCTTGGCCCGTCGGGCCGCCTCTTCCAGGGCGAGACGCCCCGAGGCCACCAGCCCCGCCGCCGCGCCGGCGACCGTGGCCTCGACCTCGAAGGGAAAGACGTTGTTGGTTCCCGTGGACAGGGGCAGCAGCACGACGTCGGGCCAGGCCAGACTGATCGCCCGGCTGGTGCCGTCGCCCCCCAGGGCCACGAGGGCGCCGCAGCCGCGCTCCTGCATCGCGCGCGCCGCATTCTGGCTGTCGACCCCGCGCCCGGTCGTCGGGAGCTCGAGCAGCTCGCACTCGATCGGCAGGGCCAGGGCCTCGACCGCCGAGGAGGCGATCCGGAAGGAATCGCGTGCGAGAACGATCTTCTCGACACCCGCCGCCGCAGCGCCCACCACGATCCGGGTCACCTGGTTGCGCTTGTCCTCGATCGTCGAGGTGCCGGCGCGCGCGAAGAGACGACGGGCGTCGCGGCCCGAGTGGGGGTTCACGATCAGACCGAGGGGAGCGGGACGGGACATGTCGCGACGCTATCTCGACCGGGCGGCGGATGCGAGCAGCCGGGCCGGCGCGCGCGAGGTCCGGTCCGCCCCTCTGCACACCGGACTCAAGCCGAACGGGGGATCACGCCGATGCATCCGATGGGCAGCTCGTGCGCGAGTCGGGGAGTCCGCGCCGCAACGCGACCGCGGACGTCCGCGACGGGTCCAGGACGAGTCCGGCCCGGGAAAGGAAGGGCGGTGGAGTCGGAAGCGAGACAGCAGAGGGGGCAGCGCGGGGCGCTTGCGCTCCTCGCCCTGATCGTCGGGGCGTGCCTCGCCGGGGCGGCCTGGGACGTCGACCGACGACGCGACGCCCGGCTCCGGGAAGAGCTCCAGTCCCTCCAGCATCTCGGGCGCCTCGCACAGTCGCTCGCCCGCGCCGACGAGACCCGGTCGACCTCGGACCTGCAGCGGCTGCGGGCCGAGCTCCGACGGGGCGACCTCTGGATCCGGGGAGCCGAGCGATCGTTCCCCGCGGACACCGGAGCGCAGGGAGAGCAGGAAGAGCCGTCTGCGGCCCCGGGCGATGCGCTGGACGAAGGAGTGGACGAAGAGCGGGAGTCCGCAGGAGGCTCGCGGCGCCAGGACGCCGACCGCCGGCTGGCCTCGACGTTGCGCCGGAGCCTGCAGGCGTCGGAGGCGATTCTCGGCTTCGACGTGATCGTGGCGGGAGAGGAGGGCCTGCGGCTGCGCTCGATCGGCCGAGCCCCGACACGGGATGCGCTCGGGAGCGAGCAGGCCCGCAATCAGGCCAAGGCGCTCTGGTACGCCGAGGACGTTCGCCGGGCCGTGACCGGATCGGCGGAGCGGGTCGAGCGCGGCTCCCTGCTCTGGGAGCAGGGGTCCGAGGGACAGGCGCCCCACGCGGTCTTTCGGCTGAGCATCGCGCTGCACGAGCCGGGAGATCTCGTCCAGGGAGCGCTCGTGGCCCGCGTGGATCCCTCGAGGCTCGCGCGCGAGATCGGCGCTCTCGGTCTGCAGGACCGATCCGTCGAGCTTCGGACGGTCCGCGGCCGCTCGCTCCTGGACCCCGACACGCGTCTGGACGCCACCGACGTGCAGGCCGTCGACTGGATCGCTCGGATGCTCGAGCAGCCCGAGAGTCCCGTGGAGCTCGAGTCCGGGGGCCGGCTCGGGGTCGGGGCCCTGCTCGAGAGCGCGCAGGGCGACCCGACGGACCTCGTCTGGCTCGCCCACGCGGCCTCTCCCGGGGCCCTCTCCGTCGCCTGGGCCAGCGCATGGCCGATTGCGCTGCTCGGTCTGCTGGGAACGTCGACCCTGGCGGGCTGGGCGCTGCGCGCGTCCGCAGCGCAGAGCGGGCCCTGGGCGCCGGAGAGCCCGCAGAGAGCGCTCGTGCGGAGTCCCGAGACGGGCCCGGAGTCGGCTGCGGAAGGCTCGGCCGAGGATGCCCACGCACGGGTAGACGAGCAGGTCGATCGGCACGGCGACCTCGCGCCGTCCGCGGAGACCGGGCAGGAGCGCCGCGGGGCCGGATCGGACGGATCCTCTCGAGACCGGGCCGACGAGCCCGATCGGGTCGATGGGGGCTCCGATCGCGGGCGGGTGGGAGAGGCGGGCGAGGCGGACCGGACCGGCCCGACGGAGGGCGATGAGGCGGACGGTCCTCACGCTCCGCCCATCGCCCGCGAGGTCTTCGTCCTCCGCGATTGGCTCGCCGATGTCCGGAGCTGCCTCGAGCGCGATGCGGCCCGGCGCGGTCTCCGCCTCGAGATGCGCTGCGCTCGCTCGCTGCCGAAGCAGCTCGAGTCGGATCCCGTGGCGCTGGGCGGGCTGCTGGTCGCGCTCGGACGCGACGCGCTCGACGCGACCGCGGACGATCTGGTCGCGATCGAGGTGCTCGAAGGGGCGCAGGCCACGCTGCGCTTCGAGATCCGAGGCGGGTCGAGTGCGCTGACTCCGCTTCCGGGGCTCGAGGCCGTGGCGGTCGATCTCGGGGTGGCCTTCGATCCGACGGCATCGGAGGGCGTGGCGCTGGTCCTCTGACTCGACGCGCGGCACGCACGCGAGTCGGGTGACGCACGCGAGTCGGGGGCTGCGTGCGGGGCGACGGAGGCGGCGAGGGCGTCGCGATCCTCACGGATCCGAGGGCGGATCGGGCTCGGTCGAGGTGTCGGGAAGAGCGGGCGACGGATCGTCGAACGCGCCGGACTCCAGGCGATGGCCCATGATCTCCTCGATCCGGGTGAGCGTCTGGCTGAGTGAGGCGATTCGCGCGTCGCGTCGAGCGAGTCGCGCGCTCTGCTGGTCCTGCTGCGCAGCCTGCCGCTCGAGATCGCGCTCGAGGCCTTCGGCGCGGCTTCGCTCCTCTGCGAGGCTCTCCTCGAGCTGCTCGATCCGTTGGTCGCGGGTCGAGAGACCCTGGCGCGTGACGGCGAGATGCTCCTCGCGGGCGGCGATCTCGAGGTCCCGCGCCGAGAGGGTCTCTTCGAGCGCGGCCTGAATGCTTCGCAGCTCGTGGTTCTCGGTCTGAAGACGCGTGCAGAGCGCGAGGCTCTCTCGCTGTCGCGCCTGCGCCTCCTCGAGCGCCGACTGTCTCTCCTCGAGGGCTCGGCTCACCGACTCGTCCCGAAGCTCTGCCGCGTCGATCTCGCTCCGGAGATCTTCGATCGAGGCGCGCGCAATCGACAGGTCGGTGGCCGTCGCGTCGATCTCGGCCTGGAGGCGCCCGTTCTCCTCGCGCGTCTCGTCGAGCCGGCTTCGCAGTCCGAGCACCTCGGCCCTCAAGGCACGCTCGCCTTCGGGCAGCGGCGTGAACGCGCTCCGGGTCGCGCGCAGGCGGGTCTCCAGGGTCTCGATCTTCGCGCGCAGCCGAGCGACCTCGGCGCCGTGCTCGGCGCTGCGAGACTCCACCTCGGTCTCGAGCTGCGCGCGCTCGAGGGCCAGGCGGTCGACCTCGGCGGAGAGCGCGTCCCGCTCCTTGCGGACGGTGGCCTCTACGGCCCGCGCCTCGTCGAGCTCGGCTCGCAGCCCACTCCCTTCCTGCTCTCCATGAGCCCCGGTCGTCGACCTGGATCCATCGGATCCGTCGCTCTTCCGGGCTCCGGGGCTCGCGGGCTCTGCAGCCGGCGCGGGCCGCTCGGCGGACTCCGCAGGCGAGGCCGGCCCGAGCCCGGCCAGCCGCTCGGCGCGCGCCTGGATGGCTTCCTGGAGGCTGGCCGCGGCCGGACGCGGCAGGATCTCTTCGAGCTCGCTCTCCCGGTCCACGGGGGCCGCGTCCATCTCGGGCGAGGAGCCGTCGGCGAAGGAGACCTCGGCGGGCGAAGGCTCGGGCGACGAGGGCGAAGGCGGCGAGGGCGCGGATGACGGGGATGTCGCCGGGGTCTCGACGGCCCCGATCTCGGGCTCTGCGCCGGGGCTGCCTTCGGCTCCGAAGCCCATCAGGCGTGCGAACTCGCGCTCCTCCTCCGAGAGTCCGGACTCGTCCACGCGCAAGGAGGCGTCGGGAAGCGCGAGGCCGCCTTCGTCTTCTGTCTCGCTCGATTGATCGGTCGACATGGCTCCCGTTCCGCAGACGCAGCCGTGCGCCCTCCCTGCGCATCGGCTGCAGGCAGCACCCTCTTGAAGGACAGTCGGGTCGCCTCGGACAAACCCGGGATTCCACGGAGCTTCGAAGCCGAGAGAAGCATCGAGTGCGCCTGGGGTCTTCAGGGGCGGACGCGCGGCGGTCCGGTCGCGATGCGATCGGCCATGCTTCGAACCATGCGCACTGCGACGGCGGGGTTGCAGGTGACGAGCTGCTCGAGCTCGGCCTCGTTGAACAGACAGCACCAGGTCGGCCCCCGGGCGCGGAGCGTCGCATGGCGTCGCGCACCGGTCAGCGTCGAGATGGCGCCCAGGAAGGTGCCCTCCCGCGACTCGACGGCGACCTCCGCGTCGTCGGCCTCGACCGCGATCCGGCCGCGCAGGAGGAGCACGGTGTGCTGGGCCGGGTCGGCGACGGTCGCGATCGTCTCGCCGTCCTCGAACTTCACGAAATAACGATCGAATCCCGGCCCCCGACAGATCGACGCCCAGAGCGGGTCGACGAGGCTGTCGACGAGCCAGGCGATCTCCTGGGAATTGGCGTGGGGGCGGCGGGCCGAGGCGATGGTGGCCGTGTCGAGACCGAAGCCACTGGCGATCGCCCGGATGCGCGCCAGGACCTCGCCCGTTCCGCCCGGGCGGCGAGCGGGATCGATGTAGAGCATCCCCATCACGATCTCTTCGAGGGGCGGTGGGCAGTCGAGAGCGATGTCGGAGAGATGCTGCAGACCGTAGATGTTGCCCTGCTCGCGCGTGCGCAGCACGTCATGTCGCTTGTTGAGGTCGATGCCCGTGAAGAGCGCCCATGCGGTGGCCGCGACGCCCCAGAGATCCGTCCGCAGATCGAAGCTCTGCACCTTCGCCGTCGCCTGCTCGGGTGCGCGGTAGCCGTGGGTCCCGAGACCGATCGAGAGCTGTCCCTGATGGAGCAGCCCCTTGGACATCCGCGAGGAGTGGGAGACACCGAAGTCGGTCAGGACGTAGCCGCCATTGCCGTCGAGCAGGACGTTCGAGGGCTTGACGTCGAGATGCAGGATCGAGGCCCGATGCGCCGCGCCGAG
>CAYXLY010000350.1:0-5253 GCA_964466005.1 uncultured Spirochaetaceae bacterium
CCCGGATCTCTACGTCGATCCGGATGCCCTCGAGAAGGTGATCGTCAATCTCGTCGGCAACGCGCTGAAGTTCACCGATCGTGGCGGCGCGGTGACGGTCGGAGCCGAGCCCGAGGCGGACGGGAACGGAGTCCGGATCAGGGTCCGGGATACGGGTCTCGGAATCGCCCGGGAAGACCTGGACCGCGTCTTCGATCGCTTCGCCCAGGCGGACGGATCGGCGACCCGGGAGCACGAGGGGACCGGCATCGGCCTCGCGCTCTCGAAGGAGCTGGTGGAGCTCCACGAGGGCTCCATCTGGGCCGAGAGCGAGGGGCTGGGGCGGGGGACGACGCTGGTCGTGCGGCTCCCGATCAGTGAGGCCGACCGCAGGGATCCCGAAGGAATGATCCGCTCGGACGAGGGCGAGGCCCTGCCCCTGGACGAGTCCCTGAAGGAGCTCGACGAGAAGGCGCGCTCGCGACCGGAGGCGGGCGGCGCCCAGACGGCGATCGATCTGGAGCTGGAGCAGAGCATCGATCGCTGGGAGGCGCGACAGGACGAGGCCGCGGTCCCCTCGAGCGATCCGGTCTCGTCCGACCGCCCGCAGGTCGTCGTCGCGGACGACAACGGAGACATGCGAGAGCTCCTTCAGCTGCTCCTCTCTCGTGAGTTCACGGTCCACGTCGCCCGAGACGGTCGCGAGGCCCTCGAGCTCTCTCGTCGGGTCCGGCCCGACCTGGTCGTGACGGACATCATGATGCCGGGGATGACGGGAACGGAGCTCTGCCAGGAGATCAAGGGAGACCCCGAGCTCGGGTCGACGCCCGTCATGCTGGTCTCCTCCAAGGCCGAGAGCGTCATGAAGATCGAGGGGCTGGAGCGCGGTGCGGACGACTACGTGACCAAGCCCTTCCACCCCCGCGAGCTCCTCGTGCGGGCGCGCGGATGGGTGCGCCTCCGGACCCTTCAGCGCGAGATCGAGGAACGGAACACGGCTCTCGAGACCGCCCTGGGCGAGCTGAAGGCGGCCGAGGTCCAGCTCGTGCAGTCCGAGCGTCTCGCGGCCGTGGGCGAGCTGGCTGCGGGCGTCGCCCACGAGGTCAACAATCCGGTGAACTTCGCGTTGAACGCGGCGCGCACCCTGCGGACCGAGATCGCCGGGATGCGGGAGATCGCCGCGCTCGCGCTCGAGGCAGACTGGAAGGGCGCCGACGAGCCCGGCGATCGGCTCCGGCTCATCCAGGATCGGATCGAGGAGCTCGGCCTCGAGGAGACGGCATCGACCATCGACCAGCTCGGCTCGATCATCCTGGACGGTCTGGAGCGGACGCGGCGTCTGGTCTCGGAGCTGCGGGACTTCGCCGCTCCCCACCGCTCGGGTCGGGTGGACGTCGACATGGCCCGCGGGATCCTCTCCACCGTCGCGCTGCTGCGTCCGACCTTCGCGGGGCTCGAGCTCGAGCTGGCGGTTCCCGAGCATCTCCCGCCGATCACCGGAGACCCCAGCGCACTGAACCAGATCCTGCTCAATCTCTTGAAGAACGCAGCCGAGGCGATGGAGGGCAGGGCCGGCCGCATCCGGGTCGAGGCCGAGTCCGGAGCCGATCACGTCGAGATCCGCATCCGGGACGACGGCCCCGGCATCCCTCCTGACGTCCAGAGCCAGCTCTTCGAGCCCTTCTTCACGACGAAGGAGGCCGGCCGGGGCACGGGTCTCGGCCTCTCCATCAGTCGTCGGATCGCGGACGACCATGGGGGTAGCCTCGAGCTTCAGACCGAGCCCGGCCAGGGCGCCACCTTCATCCTCACCCTGCCTCGCAAGTGCGAGGAGGCGACGATCCCCGCAGACGCGGAAGCCGTCGACTGAAGGGCATCGCCCCTCAATCCCTCTCTCGGGCCCTCCCGCTCCGGGAGGCCTCGCCCGCCTGCTTCCGCAGGGCAGCCAGAGCCGGACCGATCCGGCGCTGCACCCGGGGAAGCCCCGACGCCTCGGCCTCGCGGGCGGCCGATCCGATCAGCGCTCGCGCCTCTCTCTTCGACCCGGAGGAGGAGACGAGCGCGAGAGCGAGGTCGATCTGCGCATGAGCGCGGTAGAGCGTCGCGCCGCGCTGGGTCTCGAGGGCGACGGCCGCTCGGAGATGCTCGTTCGCCTCCCCGGGCAGCCCGAGGGCGCGGGCGAGGAGACCGGAATAACGAGCGAAGCAGCCGAAATAAGCCGTCCCGAGTCCCAGCGTGGCGCCGCGGTCACCGACGGGCGCGAGCAGCTCGTAGAGGGTCTTCATCAGAGGCCCATCAGAGACGGCGATGGCGAGCTGGGCGAGGAAGGCGGCCCCTGCGCTTCCTCCGGTCTCTCGAAAGAGGGACCGGACGCCCTGCTCGTCGAAGCTCGCCAGGATGCGCATCGCCCGGCGACGATTCCGCGTGTACAGACAGAGCAGGGCCATTCCGGCCGACCACGCCCGGACGCGGGGGAATCGCATGATGAAGTCCGAGCAGATCCGCACGGCGCGATGAGCCTGATCGTTCTCCAGGGCCAGGACGGCGGCCTGGCAGGCACGGCTGGCCGCGACGTTGCGATCCCCGGTCTGCAATCCGATCGTCGTGAATCGCTCGCCGAGCTCGTCCGCACGGGCGAGCTCGCCCTGCATCAGGGCGCGACTCGCACGGAAGGCGAGGGGATACCAGAGATATTGAGGCAGGTTCAGCTCGCGTGCGGCCTCGTCGCAGGCGTCGATGGCCGCATCGAGCGTTCCCATGTCGCCGAGCTCGAGGAGTGCGGCGACGCGGCGGATATGCTGCAGGATGACCGCCGGCCCGCCCTGCCCGCGTCCTCCTCGATGGGTCAGCTCCTGGATGGTGTCGAGGCGCTCGTCGACCCGGTCCGGGCCGTGCAGCGAGTCGGCGCGCGCTTCCAGGGCGGCGTAGATCGCGCGGGGCTCGCCGGATCGCTCAGCCGCCGAGAGCGCCTGCTCGGAGAGCTCCTCGAGGACGGTATCGGAGGCGGGAGTGGCCCACTGCTTTGCCTGACAGAGTCGGGCGAGGAGCTGGGCACGCAGGGCGGGCTCGTCCTCTGGAACGAGATCGAGCGCCTCCTCGATCAGCTCGACCAGGGTGGCATCGTAGAACCCCATCTCGATCGAGAGGAAGTCGGGTGCGAGCTGGAGCGCGCACTCCGCCAGGAGTGAGGAGGAGTCCGACGACCGGGCGAGGGTCGCGGCCTCGAGCAGCGTCGACCTCGCCTCTTCGCGTTCACCCGAGTAGAGACGCGACCGGGCATACTCGAGCAGGAGCCCGCCGCGTGCCGGTGCCGCGGACTCGGGATCGTCGTCGAGCAGCTTCAGCGCCCGACGGAAATAGCTCTGGGCTGCCGAGTAGGCGAAGCGCGACGCGGCCTCCCGGGCAGATCGGATCGCATACTCCAGGACGTCGGCGGCGCTGCCGAGGGGGCGGGCTGCCGTGAGGTGGTCGGAGATCTCGGCCGTTCGCGAGCCCGGGCGCTCTCGCGCGCGCAGATGGCGGGACATGGAGAGATGCAGCTCGCGTCGGGCGAGTGGAGAGAGATCTCCGTGGATCGCGTCGCGAAGGAGCTCGTGCGTGAACACGTACTCGAGCTCGTCCTGGGCGACGAGCATCGCACGCAGGGCAGGCGCGAGTGAAGCCAGCGTCTCTTCCTCGGTCGTCCCGGCGAGCTCGGCCACCGCCTCGATCGAGAAGCGCACGCCGGCGACCGATGCCGCTTCGAGCGCGCGACGGGTGCGAGTCGGGAGGTTGGAGAGCTGCCGTGTCACGATCTCACTCCCGTGAAGCGGCAGCAGGGAGGCGGGAGATCCGCTCCGGCAGCGCTCTTCGTGCGACGCGAGGTCACGAAGCAGATGCGTCAGGTAGAAGGGATTGCCTGCGCTGCGGCGTCGGAGGACGCGGCTGAGCGCGATCCGGTCTTCGGAGGGGTCCCCCAGCAAGCGGGCGATCTCGGCCGCCGTGAGCGGGGAGAGATCTCGAAGAATGGTCTGTGGAGAGGCCGCCAGCTCCGCCAGCCGTCGAGCCGAAGGCCCGTCCTCGACGGGCGGACGATGGGTCGCGAGGATCAGCAGCGGCTCCTCCCGCAGCTCCTCCGCGAGCCAGGACATCAGCGAGACCGAGTCGACGTCCAGGAGATGGATGTCCTCGAAGGCGAGCACCAGGGGACGCGAAGCCAGGAGGCAGCGGATCGTCTTCGCCCAGAGGCCGAGGATCGAGAAGCGATCGATCTCGCAAGGGGGCCTCGGTGGGGAGTGGATCCGCTCGTCGATCTCGGGAAACACGGCGGCGAGCTCACCGACCCGCGCGAGCAGCTCGTCGCTGGTCATGCGGGAATCCGCAGTGGCGCGTCGGACCAGCCGGGTCCAGGGCCAGAAGGGGGGCGACCCTTCGATGGGGCTCGAGGGGGCCATCAGCTGGCCTGCGTCGACGGGGAGGCCGCGAAGGAACTCGCTCAGGAGGCGCGTCTTGCCGATGCCCGCCTCGCCCCGAAGCAGCACCACGCCTTCTCGAGTCCCTTGAAGGCTCTCCCGGAACGCCTCGCGAAGGATCTCGAGATCCGCCTCGCGCCCCACGAACGGAAGCTGAATCCGCGCCGGGACTCCCTCTCTGCCGGCTCCGATCCGCGTCGCATCGGGCAGGACGGACTCGCAGGGATGGATGAATCGATAGCCACGGCTGCGGACGGTCTCGATGAAGCGGGGCTGCGTGGCGTCGTCCGCCAGCACCCGACGGAGCTCACTCACGCACGTCGGGATCGCGGAGGCGCTCAGCGCGGCTCCTTCCCAGACCTCCGTGCGAAGCCTCTCGGGCGAGACGACCCGCTCCCGGTTCGAGATCAGGCAGGCGAGGAGATCGAGCGCACGGGGGCCGAGGTCGACGTCGCAGCCGGATCGCTTGAGCTGGAAGAGATCGAGGTCGAGCTCGAAGTCCGCAAAACGGATCTGGTGTGTCAAGAGAGGAACCAACCGACATGAAGCAGCCTGGGGCAGCAGTCCATTCGACAACGCCGGAGCGCATCTTGCCATGGCGGAGGGGATCCCTGTATCAGGATTTCATCAGGACGAGCAGTACCCCCGGTTCTCGACTCCCGGTTCTCGGGATCGGATCCGTGCACGTCGCTCGGTCGGGCCTCTGAGATCGCCCCTCGAGAGATGAGCTTCTAGCGTCGTCGTCGCGCGGGCCGCTCGATGAAGACTCCACCGATGGCCTGAAGGAGGGTCGTGCAGCCGGGGCAGCCGACGATGCCGACGG
>CAYXLY010000351.1:0-5242 GCA_964466005.1 uncultured Spirochaetaceae bacterium
GATTCATCGACGCGTTGGTTCATGAACGCGATCTCTTCCGCTACATCGCCAGCGAGCTGCTCGCAGGCACGCCGCCCGAGGTCGCCTCCCTGCTCGAGCTCGCGAGCCTCCTGGGCCCCGTCGCCCGAGAGACGCTGGTCGCGGCGACGGAGGATCCCGCCGCCTGGAGACACATCGAGCAGGCCATCCATCAGGGCCTGCTGCAGGCGAGCGGAGACGAGATCGAGCTCCACGAGCTGCTGGGCGACTGGCTTCGGATGCGGCTGGAGTCGCAGATGGCTGCCTCCGAGTGGCGAGCGCTGCATCGACGGCTCGGCCGGCTGCTGGAGATGCACCGGCGGGACATGAACGCGCTCCGGCTCTACGTCTCGGCCGGGCTTCACGAGGACGTGGCGGCGCTGCTCGCACGCGCCGCACACGGCTGGGTCAACCGCGGCCACTACGAGCTCGCTGCGCAGGCGCTCGAGACGCTGCCGCAGCCGCTGCGCCGCTCGGATCCGGCCCTCATGGCGGTCGCCGGCGTGATCGAGGGCAGCCGCGACCCCGACACCGCGATCGAGCGCTTGAAGGTCGCGATCGAGATGTACCGGCGTGCAGGCAACCGGGCCGCCGAGTTCGAGGCGATGCACGAGCTCGGCATCATCGCGATCAACGAGAATCGCATGCCCGAGGTGATCGGGCTGTTCAGACACGCGCTCACGCTCCGGCGTGTGCTGCTCGAGCCGCGCCTCCGCGGCATGGTCGTGCTCGCGATCGCCGATGGCAGCTACGTCGCCGGACGCTATTCGTTCGCGCTGCGACTGCTCGATCTCGCCGATACCTACGACCACGCGCCCCGCGAGCGGGGCGGCATCAGCCTCGTCCGCAGCACCATCCTCTTCCATCGCGGAGACTGGGATCGCGTGATCGCGGACGTGGACGAGCGCTGCGCCGACGAGGCCCAGCGCCTCCACGGTCCCGGCTTCTTCGCCATGCAGACGCGCCGCTGCGCCGCGCTCGGGCTGCGGGGGATCGACGTGTCGGGCTGCCGCGCGACGCTCGTGGAGGCGTCGCGGATGTTCGTGACCGCGCGCCAGACCCTGAACCGGCTGAACTGCGAGCTCGTCCACGGACAGATCGCCCTGCGCGCGGGCGACCTGCGCGGCGCTCGCGAGCTGTTCTCGGTCGCCGCCGCGCTCGCCCGCCGCATCCGGCTCGACGAGGCGGAGGCGGCCTGTCAGGGCTTCCTGGCCCGCGTCCATCAGCAGCTCGGCGAGACGAACGAGGCGCTCGAGGCGGCGTCGGTCAGTCTCGGATTGCTGGAGCGGCCCGACACCTGGGCGGCGCGCTTCTCGGACGGCCCGCTGCGCGCCGCCGGCGCAGCGCTCGGCGCGATGGTCTACGCCGAGCTGGCCGACGCCCGGCGTCCGCTCGAAGGCCTCGAGTCGAAGCTGAAGCGGCTCGAGCATCGCGAGCTCCCGCTCTGCGCACACGCTCTGCGTCTTTGCTGCGCGCGCGTCGCCGACCGCGCCGGCGACGCCTCGCGGACGCTTCGCCATCTGCGCGCGGCCTGGCGCGTGCAACGCGACGCCCGTCTTCGGGACTTCGCTCCGGAGGTCGACGAGCCCCTCCATCGCTGGGCGGTCGAGCGCGCGCGCGATCTCGGCCTGTCGCGTACGAAGACGGGCGCGGAGGCGTCCGTCCCGAGCGCCTCCCAGCCACCGAGCCTGCGCATCGACACGCTCGGTGGACTCGCCGTCCATCGCGGCGCACGCCGAGTCTCGGATCGGGAGTGGCGGGGCGAGACCGCACGCCGGCTGCTCGTGCGCCTGCTCGCCGCCGACGGTCGACCGGTCGTCCGCGAGCGGCTCGAGGCGGATCTCTGGCCGGACGCCTCGCCGAGCCGGGCCCGGGCGAACCTGCGCGTCGCACTCACCCGGCTTCGGGACGTCCTCGAGCCGCGGCGCCGAAAAGGGGCCGCCAGCCGTTATGTCGAGGTCGAAGGCGAGCGGGTCGCCCTCACCGAAGACGCGCGAGCCGGCTGGGACGTGCGGCTCTGGCGCGAGGCGCTCGCCGACCTCGAGCAGGCGAGCGACGCGCTCGAAGCGGACCGGGCACGGAGCGCCCTCGAGCGCGCGCGCGCGATCCGCGGAGGCCCCCTGCTGCCCGAGTGCTTCGACGACTGGGCCCTCGACCTCCGGCGCGAGACCGACGAGCATTGGCTGCGCGTCGGACGCCGGGCCGCGGCCCATTGGCTCGGGGCCCCGGATCCGGAGCTCGCCGAGCGGATCGCCGACGCCCTGCTCGAGGCCCATCGCGACGACGAAGAATCCTGGAGCCTGCTCGCGCGAGCCCGACTCGCGCGCGGCGATCGCAGCGGAGCCCTGCGCGCCCTCGAAGACGCGCGCCTGTCGCTCGCGGCCAGCCTCGACCTCGAGCCCGGCCCGCTCCTTCTGGGGCTCGAGAGCGAGATCCGCGGAGCCGGGGTCGCGGCGAGCCAACGAGAACTCCGACCCCGCTAGTGTCCGGTCCCGGGAGTTCACCGTCGAAGTCGCCAGTCCGACCTCGTCGCACGACTCGCACCGAGATCGCGTCTGCGGACTGCTCGCAAGGCGCGCGAGGGAGGCATACCCGTCGATCCGGTGAGGGCTATGCTGTGCTCGATCCGTCAGGGAGCCTCGTCTCGTGACTCGAAGCCGTGCATTCCTCCGCCCTCGGACAGCTTCCATGCTGTTACTTCTGCTGGGTCTCGGTCTCGTGCGCCCGACAGGGTCGGCGCAGGCGGCGTCTCCATCCCAGGTGGCACCGCCGGCCCAGAAGAGCTCGCCAGCCTCGGGGACCAGGGCAGCCGACGCATCCCGTCTGCTGATCGAGAACGTCCGCATCTTCGACGGTCGCGGGGACGCCCTCACCGGGCCCATGAACGTCCTGGTGGAAGGCAATACGATCACGTCGATCTCCGCCGAGGCGATCGGCGCCCCCGACATCGAGGGACTGACCCGCATCGCCGGCGAGGGGCGCACGCTGATGCCGGGGCTGATCGATGCTCATGTGCACATCGCCTTCCAGACGCTGCCCCAGAGCACGATCCTGCTAGGCGACCTGGGCTTCGTGTACCTCGCCGCAGGAAAAGGGGCGACCGAGATGCTGATGCGCGGCTTCACCAGCGCGCGCGATCTCGGCGGGCCGACCTTCGGGATCAAGCAGGCGATCGATGCGGGCGTGATCCCCGGCCCGCGGATCTGGCCCTCGGGCGCCTTCATCTCGCAGAGCGGGGGCCATGGCGACTTCCGCCTGCCCAACGAGCTGCCGGCGCCGCCGGGCTCGACCTCCTACGGCGAGCGCGTCGGCGCCACGGCGATCGCGGACAGTCCCGACGAGGTTCGGCGCCGCGCGCGGGAGCAGCTGGCGCTGGGTGCGTCCCAGATCAAGCTGATGGCCGGCGGCGGCGTCTCCTCGAGCTACGACCCCCTCGACGTCACCCAGTACACGACGGCGGAGCTGCGTGCGGCGGTGGAGGCCGCAGAGAACTGGGGCACCTACGTGACGGTGCATGCCTATACGCCTCGAGCGGTGCGGCAGGCGATCGAGGCCGGGGTCCGCTGCATCGACCACGGACAGCTGCTCGACAAGGACACGGCGAGGCTGATGGCGAAGAAGGACATCTGGTGGAGCCTGCAGCCCTTTCTCGATGACGGGAGCTCCCCCTTCGTCGAGGGGTCTCCCAACCGTCGGAAGCAGCTGGCGATGTACGAGGGAACCGACGCCGCCTATCGGCTGGCGAAGCGGTATGGCGTGCGCACGGCTTTCGGCACGGACGCCCTCTTCAGCGCTCGCGCGGCTGCGCGCCAGGGCGCGATGCTGGCGCGACTCGCACGCTGGTACTCGAACGCCGAGATCCTGCGCATGGCCACATCGGGCAACGCCGAGCTGCTGGCGCTCTCGGGACCACGATCGCCCTATCCGGGTAAGCTCGGGGTGGTCGAAGAAGGAGCGCTGGCAGACCTGCTGCTCGTGGACGGCAACCCGCTCGAGGAGATAGATATCGTCGCGAATCCGGACGAGTATTTCGTCGTCATCATCAAGGACGGTACGGTCTACAAGAACCGGCTGCCCTGATCGATGTCTCTCTACGAACGCTACGTCCTGGCCCATCTCATCCAACTCGCGTGCGGCAACGAGGTCATCGGGCGACAGCGGGCGAAGGGGTCTTCGATCAGATGGCGGCCGGGGTCGAGGCGATCGGGCGCCTCGATGGGGACGCCGCCGGCCTGCTGGTCCGGCTCTTCAGCATCGGCGTCCGCTTCGTCTCGCGCTCGGAGGCGAAGCGACTGCTCCACGGTCTCGATCAGTTCCGGGAGATCGTGCTCGACTTCCGCGGCGTCGAGGGGGTGGGGCAGGGCTTCGTGGACGAGGTGTTCCGGGTCTGGGCGGGGACGCATCCGGAGGTGAAGCTCCGACCGATCCACATGAACGAGGCGGTGGAGTTCATGGTGGAGCGCGGGAGACTTCGGCCTTGGGTCTTTCGCTCCGGGCGTCGAGATCGGCCGCTACTGCTGCGACTGCATCCGCGCTTGCGCTGCGCGCCGCGCCTCGCCCTGGCGCCTGAGCGCCTCGCGGTTGCTCTCGTCGACTCGCGCGTAGGCGTCCTTCCAGGACTCGTCCTCGCTCCAGACGAAGGGGGTCTGCACGGTGGTGCGGGGATGCACGGCGCTCTCGAGCAGGTCGAGGGCGATGCCTGCGATGGAGCGCTGCATGGCGCGGTCTTCGGGCACGCCGCACGGGTTGCCCAACGGGAAGTCGCTGAAGACGAAGCGGGGCACACCGCATTCCTCGACGATGTCCCGGGCCGAGCCGACGACGACCGTCGGCAGGCCTGCTGCCTCGAGATGCCTTGCGACCAGACTCACGGTCTGGTGACAGACGGGTCAGAGCGGAACGAGCAGCGCGACGTCGGCCTCGTCGTCACGCAGGCGGGCCAGGATCTCCGGCGCGTCCTGCTCGCGGGTGCGGCGCTGGCTGTAGTCGGTCGGCACGCCGTGGAAGCGGATCGGGGCGGCGGCGATACGCCCTTCGGCGGCGAAGGCTGCGAGCTGGGGGAGCGGCAGGAACGACGGCACGTCGCGGGTATGGGTCGTCTCCTTGTCCCAGGACAGGTCGTCGGTGTAGAGCTTCTCGGGCAACGGCTCCGCAGGCAGTGAGTAGACCGTCTTCGTCCCGCGCAGCACCCCGTCGACGCTCTCCCCCTCGCGCCAGGGGCTCG
>CAYXLY010000352.1:0-5239 GCA_964466005.1 uncultured Spirochaetaceae bacterium
TCATCCTGGAGCCGGAAGTCGGGCTCGCCCATGCTCGCAACCGCGCGCTCCGAGAGGCACGAAGTGGGGTCGTGGTCTTTATCGACGACGACGTGACCTGTGAAGGCGGCGTGGTTGTTGCACATCTCGATGCGTTCAAAGACCCGACCGTGAGCGCGACCGGCGGACGCATCATCCCGCGGCTTCCGAAATCCACGCCGCGATGGTTCCGAGACGAGGCATTCGGGAATACCGGCGGACCCACCGCACGATATGACTTCGGGGACGCAGTGTTGGAGGTCGGGGTCGAGATTCGACCTCTACCGATCGGTGCCCATTTCGGAATCCGGCGCAATGTCGCCCTCGAGCACAGAGGGTTCGATGCCTCGCTTGGCTGGGGAGTCAATTCGATTCCCGGTGAAGAGACGGTTCTCCTGGATCGAATCAGAGGGGGCGCGGGAAGGATCCTCTATCTCCCGGACGCGATCGTCCATCACCGAATCGGTCCTGAGCGCGTCACGCTCCCCTATTTTAGGCAATGGTTCGAGCGACTCGGACGCTTCGAGGCTCTCAGGCGGGGACGTCCCGTCGGTGTCGCTCGACTGAAGGCCCTTGCGCGTGCTTCGTTCCGAGTCGCAAAGTGGCAGTTGCGCCTCTGCGCAGAACGCAGCCCGAGTCGACGCCCAAAGCTCCATCGGCGACTCGCCCGCGCACGCGGGAGCCTGAGCGAATTGATTCGGCCAACCCGCGATGGGCCGGGCGTTTGACTCTCCAATCCGACTCCCCCCGCCCGGGGAGGGCTCGGGGCGCTCGTGCTCGACGGCCCCTCCGCCCTCAGCGACCGAAGATGTCGAGGATGTCGCTTCCGCGCACATAGCGGGAGGGATGGATCGCCTCGGAGAGCTCGTCGAGGGTGATGCCGTCGGGCTGGATCTGGCGGAGCCACTCCTGCTGGATCGGGCGGTACTCGCCCGGCGAGAGCCCCAGCCGGCGATGGAAACGGAAGAGCTCGTCGAGCTGCTCGAGGGTCTGGTAGGCGTCGTAGAGGGTGCTGGGCCGATTCTTGACGAAGCGGCGGAGCTCGAAACCGATCACCCGACGCGCGCGGGTCGTCTCGAGATAGCGGTCGAGGGCCTCCTGCAGGATCGTCCGGACCTCGTCGGTGCGCTCGCCCTCGGGCCCGAAGACGTCTGCGTAGAGCGCGATCGCCTCCTCGGCATCCTCCGCGTCGATGCGGGCCTCGGTGACGCGCACCCAGGGGCTTCGGCCGCGGAGCCGGAGATCGTCGATCACCGCCGCCCCCTGCAGTCGCGCGCGTCGAACGGACGAGGGCGTCTCCCGCGGATCGACGTCGAGCTCTCTCAGTCGAAGGGCGTTCTCGAGCCGGCGCGGCTCGGGGATGCGGCGGATCGGAGTCGGCGCCTCGATCGGACCGAAGGCGCCGGAGAGGTCGGATCGGGAGGCACCGAGCGGCGGCAGGATGGGAGTGCGTCGCTGCAGCGCGGGATCCGCCGGACGGAAGAAGAAATCCGTCCTCTCGAGCGGATCGCCACTCGCCTGCAGCGCGAAGACGCTGAATCCGTCGAGGAAGCCGGGGAGTCCGGGATCGAAGGGATCCGGCACGCCGAAGATCGGGGCCTCGCCTCGCCCGGCGAGCCGCGGCCCGATCGGGTTGGCGCTCGGGTCGACGAACGCGATCGAGTTCGCGCTGATCGAGGGGCCGGAGTCGGGCTGCGTCTCTCCCGTGAGGTCGGTGAAGATCCCGGACGAGCGGCGAAGCAGGAAGATCTCGGGCGCCGTCACCCGGAGGGCCAGGGCGGAGACGTCGCCGAGCACGACCCGTCCGTTGGACGCCGTGATCGTCGCCGTGCCCGCCACCGAGAGCTTCTCGCCCGCGCCCGCGACGAATCCCTCGCTCTGGGTCGGATCGGCGAAGGCTCCGAGGTAGACGCTGCCGGACGTGCTCTCGAGCACCAGATCGCCAGCAGGCTTGCCGACCGTCGCGAAGGGAGACGAGCGCGTCCGACGGGCCTCGGGCGAGTCCACGCGGAAGACGATGTCGTCCCGGACCCGGATCGTCTGGGCCAGGCCGGTGTCGATCGGCGTCTCCGCGAATCCATCCCCGTCGAGATCCTGCCGTCGCCCGAGCTCGACATGGGCGCTCTCGGGTGCGTCGGGATCGAAGAGGATCGAGAGATGCGCGAGCGCCTCGCCGGGTCCCGGGCCGCCGACATCGCCCTCGAGGACGATTCGGCGACGGCCTCGGAGAGTGAGGCCCGCTTCGGGATCGCTCTGGAGGACGTCTCCGGTGATGCGGATGTCCCGACCGGCGCTGTCGAGGGAGGTGGCGAGCTCGAGGTCACCGTCGAAGCGCTGATCTCCGCGGGTCGAGAGGCCGGGGGGCGCGTCGTCCCCGGTGAAGGGCGAGCCCGGCGCCGGAAAGCCGGTGAGGGCGAAGCGGATCAGGCCGGTCCCGGGGCCCGGGTCGGGGTCCGAGGCGTCGAAGCCCGTGCGGACGTCGAGCGAGGCCAGCTGGAGCGCGGCCCGCTCGAGCTCGGCCGAGCCCGGCGTGGGGCCCGTCAGATCGATCGAGACGTCGCCCGCCGAGGCGAGGATCAGGTGGGCGGTCGTCACCCGCTCGCGCAGCGCGTCGTCGAAGGTGAGCGTTCCGCCCGGCTCCGTCCGCTCGAGCGCGATGTCCAGGCCCTCGAGAGAGGAGCGCTGTACGACCTCCTCGGTCACCGCGAAGGTAATGGGATCCTGCACCAGCCGGGTCACGAAATACTGGTCGGGGCGAGGCAGCTCCGTGCTCGTGAAGTCGGCCGCCTGTCGGATCCGCACGATCGGTCGAAGCGGGTCCGACTCGTCGCGCAGGGCGAGGCGACTCTCGTCGGCGCTCCCCGCTCCCTGGAGAGCGTCGCTCACGAGACGCAGCTTGCTCGACGCGAGGTCGATCGCGGTTCCGGGGTCGCTCGTCTGGAACGTCACGTCGTTGGACTCGATCTCGACCGAGCCCGCGAAGTCGTCGAAGCCGGTGAAGGGGACGAGATCGGGGAAGGCATCGAAGGGCGTGGAGACCTGCGTGGGATCGGGGATGTTCACGATGGCGCGACCGCGCTCGTCGTCCTCCGTCCCCGGTCGGATCAAGAGGCTTCCGGTCACGCCGGCCAGCACCTCGAGGCCGTCGACCACGATGTCGCCCTGGACCGAGGACAGGTCGAAGGTCTCCCAGCGATTCGCGTTGGCGCGCGAGGCCAGCGCACGCAGCAGGTCGAAGTCGGGGTCGCCGTCGAGATCGACGTCCGCGGCCAGATCGAGGATCGCGCTCTGCTGGACGGCCAGGAAGGTGGTGTCGAGGTCGCCTGTCGGCGTGAGTGCGTCGAGGCCGGAGAAGTCGATCGAGGGCAGCAGGGCGTCGTCGATGGGCTCGCGGGCCGAGTCGTCGTCGCTGGCGAGATCGGGGTTGGAGAGCGCCACGGTGGGCCCGGCGTTCAGGATGATCCGATTCGCGCTGAGGGCGGTCGTGCCCGGTCCGTCCTCGAAGACGAGTCGGCCGAAGACGGTCGTCTCCACGCTGGGCAGGCCGGTGACGCCGGCCGAGAGCAGGATCTCGCCCCGGGCGTCGATCCGGGTCCCGGCCGCCACGAAGATCGAGTCCTCGGTGATGGCGGACAGGCTCTCGAGCTCGAAGAGGCCGGGATCGATGCCGGCCCCCGGCAGGAAGGTGAAGGCGGTCGCATCCGCGCTCGCCGCATCGGCGCTCAGCACCAGGGCGCTGCCGTTCACGTTCTCCGGCGCGATCTCGATCGTCGACTCCGTGCTCGTGATCTCGAAGCGGGTCGCGGCCGGCTCCGCCGGCTCGGCTCCGCTCGTCTCGTCGGTCTCGCTGGCGGGCGAGCGGGCGAGGAGGCCGGAGATCGAACGCCGATCGGGCAGGCTCGAGGAGAGCACCGGCCCTTCCTGCTCGATCGTGATGGCCCGCGGCCCGAGGCCCTGGGCGAGATCGAATTGTCCGGGCGTGTCGGCGATCTCCGAGGAGCGCGAGAGGTTGCCCACGGATGCGAGGTCCGCCGCGTCGTCGAAGGCCTCGATCAGCAGCGCCTCGTCGTCGAAGGCCGCGTCGGGCTGGGCTCCGGACGGAGGCGGGGTCGTGCCGGCCAGGACGCGGGCGCCGTTGCCATCGGAGTCCTCCCCGAGCGCGATCAGTCGGAGGTCGTTCGCGCGGAGCCGGATGTTCAGGCCTGCCAGCCCGGGATCCGAGGTCAGCGCCAGGTCCGTTCCGTCGTCTCGGCGGAGCGTGAGCGTGCGGCCCTCGAGCACGAGCCGTCCGGGGTCGTCCGTGATGTCGAGCGGGAGCAGCGCCAGGTCGACGTTCACCAGGGAGATCTCCTCCGCGTCGGTGCGGATCGCCAGCACGTCGGGCAGTCCTGCGCTCCCGCCGACGAAGCGATCGACCGGAGGCAGGTCGGCGACGCCGAAATCGACGTCCTGCTGGAAGACGAAGGTCTGCTCGGCGCCCGGGACGCCCGTCAGGTCGAACTCCGCTCCCGCGAGGTCGATTCGGGAGCCGGATCCGCCGCCTGCTCCGTCGCCTGCGACGAGATCGATGCGGGGAGCGACCACCCGGACGCTGGCCTGGCCGGCCGGGTCGAAGCCGAGGACGCCGGTCTGCCCGAGTCCGGACCGCAGGGTGATCCGTTCCCGACCGTTGGTCGCGCTGCGATTGAAGGCCGCCGCCAGCTCAGGACCGAAGGTGAAGCTGCGCACGCCCCCGAGCTCCACGTGACGGCTCTCGAGGTCGAAGTCGCTCGAGATCTGGATCGCCGCCGAGCCGCTCGACTCGAGCCCGACCAGCGAGAGCAACGCGTTGCGGAAGAGCTCCGCCTCGTTCGTCCCGGCCACGCCGTCGTCGAGCACGACCGGGCCCTGATCGGAGCGCACCGAATAGCGGACGTCCTGGGCCGTGAAGCCGGTGGCGACGGCGAGGCCGAGCTGATCGAGGCTCGGCAGGTCGTCGAGGTCGATGCCCGCATCCTGGCGGAAGCGGAAGGATCGGGCGGTCCCGCCGGCCGCGCCGAAGGCGTTGCCACTGCCGTCGCGGATCGAGACGGGCTGGGGATCGGCGCCGGGGGCTTCGAGATGGAGGCCGATGATCCGGGAGAGCGTCGGCGCGACGGCGCCGTCGTCGACCGTTCCCTGTCCCGCCCGCAGGTCGATCTCGTCGGCCGCCAGCAGCGTGCCGGCCCCCCCGAAGACGAGG
>CAYXLY010000353.1:0-5228 GCA_964466005.1 uncultured Spirochaetaceae bacterium
CTGATCGGAGTCGTCGCCGTGAGCAACGCGCTCGAGTGGATGCTCGCGCGCTTCGAGAAGGCCACGCTCGGCGTGCTGCTCGGTCTCCTGCTCGGCGCGGTCGTCGGTCTCTATCCCTTCCAGGAGCCCATCCCGCCCGGACCGGGATTCGTCCACCGGGGCGTCCCCGTGGCCGATGACGCCCTGGCCGCGGTGCCGGCCGAGGATTGGCCCCTCGCGCGCTTCGTGCCGACGGCGCCGCAGGTCGCGTCCGCTCTCGGAGCAGGCCTGGCGGGCCTCCTGCTCACCTTCGCGATCGCCCGACTGGGCGAGGAGCGCAACGACTCGGCGCGGGACGAGGCGCCGACGGAGCGTTCGTCCTCCGGCTGAGCATCGCCCCGGATCCCCGCTCGACGACGGAAGACGCCACAGCCCTGCGGCGCGAAGGTGCGACGACATCGGCAGGCCGAAGGCCCGCGTCCTTTCCTCGACCACCCGATCGAGGCAATCCGCTTCCCTCGCGCCGGAGCGCCGCCGCTCGCCTTCCGGAGGCAGCCCGCGAGCAGCCGAGGCGCCAGGGCTCCGGAGTGCAGGGGGAATCCGTTCCCCCCGAATCCTCCGGGTCCCCGGCTCCGCGCTCGCATGCTCCTTGCAGAGCTCTCTCCGATTCAGAGAGGAGATGGCATGCCGCGAGATTCGACCCAGGGCCTCTTCTTCCTGCTCGGCCTGCTCCTCGCCTTCTATCTGCTGGTCCCCTTTCTGGAGCGAGCCGTTCGCTGAGCACGCGAAGCCCCCCGGCTGGACCCCTTCGGATCCGCTTCGGCCTCCCGGAGCCGATTCACGTGCTCCAGGAGCGCCCTCCGTTCCTCGGCGCGCAGCGGACGCGCCTCTCCCACGCCGAGGCGACCGATTCGGAGCGGTCCCATCCGCACTCGCGCCAGGCGTCGAACCGGGAAGCCCAGGATCAGCAGGCTCCGACGGATCTGTCGCTTGCGACCTTCGACCAGGGTGAGCGAGAAGATCGAGTTGCCCTGGTCGGGATCGAAGCGGAGTCGGCTGATGCGTGCCGGCGCCGTCCGACCCTCTTCGAGGGAGACGCCCTTCTCGAGGCGACGGACCGCCCGGTCGTCGAGTTCGCCCTTCACGCTGACCCGGTACTCCCGCTCGTTGCCCAGAGACGGATGCAGCAGGGCATGAGCCGTGTCTCCGTCGTTGGTGAGGAGGAGCAGTCCGGTCGTCTCCCGATCGAGCCGGCCGACCGGGAAGAGTCGCCCGACGGAGTCCGGCAGCAGGTCCATCACGGTGCGGCGACCGGCCTCGTCCCGAACGGTCGTCACCACGCCCCGGGGCTTGTTCACGATCCAATAGGCCAGCCGCTCGCGTGCGAGCCGCTCGCCGTCGACCCGGATCTCGTCGATGCGTGGATTCGCGCGGTCTCCGAGCCGGGCCACCCTGCCATTGACGGTCACGCGTTCGTCGATCAGGAACTGCTCGACCTGACGGCGCGAGCCGAAGCCGGCCGAGGCGAGGAGCTTCTGGAGACGGATCGAGTCTTCCGGGCCCCCTGCAGACGATCCCGCAGCGCTCCGATCGAGCGACGCGGTCGTGGACCGCCTGGGCGCGCCTCCGGCCGACTCGCTGCGCGACGCTGCACCCGCTGCGCCCGCCGATGATCGCGGGCGACTCGCCGCGCCCCTCGAGACGGCACGCTCCGACTCTTCTCCGTGCTCGTCTCTCTGCTTGCGGCTCTTCGCGGAGCCCCCGCGGCTGGTCTTCTTCGCGGTCTTCTTCGCCGTCTTCTTGCGGACGTGCTTCGGCGACTTGCCATGCGGCATGGATCAGCGCTCCTCGGAGCCCTCGCGACGGGGCCCCGTCTCGCCGTCGCCGTCGCCGTCGTCCTGCACGCCGTTCTCTCGGCCCCTCTCGTGGGCCTCTCCGATCCCGGCCTCGCCCGCGCTCACGCCCTCGACTTCGGGGTGGGGCTCCGCGGCCGGAGCCGTCGACTCCTTCGGCTGCATCGGCTGCGGGGCCTCGGCGATCCCAGCGGACTCCGGGGTCTCCGCGAGCTCTGAGGTCTCTTCGGCCTCCGCCGTCTCTTCCGCCTCTTCCGCCTCTTCCGCCTCGAGCCTCGCCTCCGACCGATCCTCGGTCCCGGTCGCGGGCTCTTCGCCGAGCGGCTCTTCGATGGCCTGGGGCGCGCCCTCCGCCGTGCCCTCCGGCTCGACCGGGGCCTCGGAGTCGGCCTGATCCGCCTCGTTGGACGCCTCTGCGTCTTCGCTCGTCTTCTCGAGCAGTCCCTGCTCCCGGGCCAGCTCGTCGAGCTCGCGCAGGGTGGGCAGGTCCTTCAGCTTCTCCAGGCCGAAGACCTCCAGGAATCGGCGGGTGGTGCCGTAGAGCATCGGCCTCCCAGGCACCTCGCGCTGACCTGCGATGCGGATCAGGTGTCGCTCGAGGAGACTCTTCACCACTGCGCCTGCATCGACACCCCGAACGTCTTCGATCTCCGCACGGGTGACGGGCTGGCGATAGGCGATGATGGCGAGCGTCTCCAACGCGGCCTGCGAGAGGCGCAGGGCGCGCTCCTTCTGCAGCTTCTGCAGGTAGCCCGAGAACTCCGCCCGTGTCCGGATCTGGAAGCCCCCTGCGACCTCCCAGATCTCGAAGGATCGATCCTGCTCGGCGTACTCGCCATTCAGCTCGTTCACGAGATCCTTGGCCTGGGCCGCATCGCAATAGGGAACGATCTCCGCGAGTCGCGCGGCCGATAGCGGCTCCGGCGAGGAGAGGATCAGGGCCTCGATGATCCTGCGCTTGTCCTGGGCTTCCATTCTGCTCACATCGACTCCGTGATGCGTTCTCGCCATTGCGGGCCCTCGTCCGCGAGGGTGGCCCGCCGGACGCGGATCGCGCCCTCGGGTGTGCCCCGCTCGCTGAGCCCCTGATAGATCCGCAGCGCCGCTAGACGCGCCAGCTCGAGGATGGCGAGGAACGTGGCCACGAGGACCGGACGGGAGGGGATCCGCTCGCCGTCGACGCTCTGGAAGATCTGCATGAACTCGACGGACTCGTTCTTCTCGAGCATCTCCATCACCTCCATCATCCGGTCGCGCACCGTCACGTGCTCCGTCTCGACCTCGTGGCGGAGCGTGACGGACTCGTCCTTCTCCAGGATTTCCTTGAAGGCCGCGACCAGCTCGAAGAGCCCGACCTCGATCTCCCGCTCGGCCTCCGGCGTGGGCTCGGGACCGGGCCCGATCACGCTGAAGACATCCCGACCCAGCAGGCGCCTCCTCGAGAGGGTCTCGGCGGCCTCCTTGAATCGCTGGTACTCGAGCAGCCTCTGGACGAGCTCCGCCCGTGGATCGACGCCCTCCTCCTCGTCCTCGGACTCGTCCGGGAGCAGCATGCGGCTCTTGATCAGCGCGAGCGTCGCCGCCATCACGAGGTACTCCGAGGCGACGTCGAGATTCAGCTCCTGCATGAGCTCGATCGTCTCGAGATATTGCTCCGCGATGCGGGCAATCGGGATGTCGGTGATGTCCACCTCGTTCTGCCGGATCAGATGCAGCAGGAGGTCGAGTGGACCCTCGAAGACCGAGAGCTTGACGGCATAGCCCGCGAGGCCGTCCGTCCGCTCGTCGGGCTCCGCGCCGAGGTCTTCCAATACGCTGGAGGCGGACGCCGTCGGGACGTCGTCCCGACCGTCGAGTGTGGTCTCTGCAGAGGTCATCGGCTCGGATCCGCCTGGGGGGAGGCGTTGCCGGGGGACGCCGTCGATCGGCGTCGTTCGCTCTCAGTATCCGCGATCCCCCTCTCCGGGGCAACCGGCTCTGCGGCGCGACCGCGCTTCGCCCGATGGCCTCCCCGTCTCCCTCCGCGCGCCTGCCGCCGGGACGCCCTGCGGGCCATCTCCTCGGCCAACGCCAGGGCCTCCTCCCGATTGGCTACCTCCCCATCGAGGACCGCCGCACGGATCCGTGCGAGCGCCCTGCCCACATCGGGACCGCTCAGTCCCGCCTCGATCAGATCGTGGCCGCTCACTGGAAGCCGCCGGCGCCTGTCCTCTGCGGCCCAGCGGACGATCCGTCGCCGCACGGCGGCGGAGGCCAGAGCGTGGAGTGACTGCAGGGCCTCCTCCGACTGCTCCGAGAGCAGCGCATCCACGGCACCCCGGCCGCGCGCTCGCGCGAGCGAGCGCAGCAGACGCTCCGCATCGCGTCCGAAGCGAACGATTCGCGCGGCGCGATCGCCGCCGATCGAGAAACGATCCAGGGTCCGACGCCTCAGGGCGGCGGGCAGGGGAGCCAGCCAGATCGAGAGTCCCGCGATCCAGGGACGCCAGCGGGACGCAGGCCAGGGAGGGTGCATCAGGGCACGACCGAGTCGTCGGAGCGGAAGCATCCGGTCTTTGCCCAGCACGAGACCCGGCTCGAGCGCGGCGAGCACGTGCCAGTCGGAGAGGAGCCTGAGGACCCGGCCGGGATGAGTGCCTCGCTCCGCCTCGGAGAAGGTATGTTGCAGCTCACGTCGGAAACGCTCTCCGCTCACCGCACCGAAGGCCCCGTCGCGCAAGGCATCCCGAAGCGCGCTGCGCGAACGCCGGTCGAGCGTGAAGCCCAGTCGCGCGGCGAACCGGGCCGCTCGCCAGGCCCGCGTCGGATCATCGTGGAAGCTCTGTGGATGAAGGACTCGCAGACGTCGTCGCGACAGGTCCTCGAGGCCCCCGACCCGGTCGATCACCTCTCGCGCGGACTCACGCGTGCCCCCGTGCAGAGCGCAGACGAGGGCATTGATGGTGAAGTCGCGACGGCGGATGTCCTGGTCGAGCGTGCCCTCGACCACGTCCGGCAGGGCGCCCGGACGTGAGTAGGTCTCGTGTCGCATCTGCGCCACGTCGATCCGCGCCTCCATCGTTTCGATCCGCACGGTGCCGAATCGATCGTGGACCCGGACCCGGATCTGTCCGGCCGGCGCGGCCGAGGCCACCGCCTCGCACAGCCCGGGCGCGTCCCTCTCGACCATGAGATCGACGTCGACCAGCGGCCTGTCCAGCAGGAGATCCCGCACCGGCCCGCCCACGAGATAGAGGGAACGATCCTCCCGGTTCGCGGCGGCCACGTTCTGGAGGAGGAGCGCGGCCGTCGGATCCGTCGTGGCCTGCAGCACGTCTCCCAGCCGGATCGAGGTCGTCACTTGCGGACCAGATCGGAAGAGCACACGTCTGAACTCCAGTCACTCC
Organism: uncultured Spirochaetaceae bacterium; assembly: GCA_964466005.1. GTDB lineage: Bacteria > Myxococcota_A > UBA9160 > UBA9160 > UBA4427 > UBA4427. The sequence goes on from CAYXLY010000353.1 coordinate 5,219, forward strand.
GGAGAATCTC
>CAYXLY010000354.1:0-5198 GCA_964466005.1 uncultured Spirochaetaceae bacterium
TCAGAACGTGCCGACCACGTTGAAGAAGACGCCGTGGTGGTCGAAGCCGAGGTCGGTGAGATCCTCGGAGAAGTCCGTGAAGTTGTAGCCGACGCCCACCTTGAAATGCTCTCCGAAATAACGATAGAGCGTCACCAACGCTCCGGCGCGGCGCTCGTCGAGATCGGGAAGCTCGAGGATCCGGCCCTCCACCGAGCTCTCCCAGTCGCCCAGGAATCGCCAGTCGACGCGCAGGATGGCGAGATGGGCGTCGTTGTCGAAGAACTCGGGATCCTCCCGATCGACGCTGACCTGACCGAGGCGATAGGCGTATTTGGCGCCGATCGTCCAGGAATCGGTGAGGTCGTAGCTGAGGTCGATGGCCGCGATCTGACTCTTCTGGACGAAGAGGGCCGGCACGCCCTGCTGTCCGACCTGGTCGGTCGCCGGAACGTTGAAGAAGTAGGTGTATTTCACGAGCGCGCTCAGCCGGTCGTGCGCCACCGGACGGTAGGCGAAGCCGACGACCGCCTCCGTGAATCCGCCATCGAAGAAGTCCCCGCGTGAGCTCTCGCTGATGGCATGGTTGAGCTTCGCCAGCAGCCGACCATCCCGATGGATCTGATATTTCAGGTTGTTCCGGAAGAGCCAGGTCGTCCGCTCCGAGCGCGATGCGTTCGATTGCTCCGTCTCGTTGAAGATGTATTCGACCCCGGCAGACGCCTCCAGGCCCTCGAAGCGGTATCCCACGCTCGCCCCGCCGGCGCGTCGCTCCGTCTCGGCATTCGTCCGCCGGTCCTGGGTCGTCCCGTCCTCCCAGCTCACGCCGATCGTCCAGCGCTCCGTCGGCGCGTAGTCGACCCCCATCGAGCGCGTGAGGCCGGTGACCGACGCATGCTGGTACTGGCTCTCCACGTAGACACTGGCGCTGTCTCCGAGCCGCGAGCGGGTGCCGAGCACGAGACTCCCGCGGCGCTCGTGGAGCCCGTCGAAGCCGCGCTCGTTGTCGAGCGCATAGGTCATGTAGAGCTTCGCGCGCTCGCTGTGCTGGTAGGTCGTCCCGACCTGCGCCGCCGGCCCCAGGTCGCCATGGGAGACCTCGCCGTCGACCGAGATCCGATCGCTCAACTCGACGGCGCCCCCGATGCCGCCCCGGTGGTTCTCCTCCCGCTGCCCGGTGGCGTGCACGGTCCCCTGACCGAACGCGTAGGCCCTCCATCTCGACCTCGTATCCAGCTCGACCTGCAGCACGGCGTCCGTCCGGTCGCCCTGCTCCTGGGTCGCCACGACCCCGACGGACCGGTCCTCGCGCTCGTCGTGCCGCACGCCCGCCCGGAGGCTCCAATGCTCGCTCACGCGGTAGTCGAGATCGGCCTCGGCCGCGAGCGCGACCAGTCCCCGGTCCTCCACCGTCCGATCGGCCTTGGCCGTGAGATCGAGCGAGTCGAGGATCGGCATCTGCAGGAGTCCGCCGTACTGGTCCGTGTCGGATCGCGCATTCAGGCCGGGCGCCGAGTAGCCCGCCTCGAGCCTCTGTCCGTAGAGGCTGATCTGGCCCCCGGCGCCTTCGAAGACGTCGGCGAAGCCGATGCTGAGATCGACCCGATAGCCGTACGCATCGTCCACCCGGAATCCCGCCTCACCCACCTCGTCGAAGGTGAAGCCTCCGTCGCCGGAGATCTGCGAGGTCGACACGAGCCCTTCCGTCCGGCCGGCCTGGATCTTCAGCCAGGTCCGCGTGTTCTTGCGGAAGGTCAGGTCGGCCGCATAGAGGCTGTTGTCGACGCCGTCCTCCTCGTTCCGATTGGCCGTCACGCCCAGCTTCACGAAGTCCGAGAGCCAAAAGTGACCCTGACCGCCCAGGTTGAGGGCGTCGACCTCCTCGAAGCCCGGCGTGAACTCGTACTGCACGACGAGCCAGACCTCGTTCCCGCTCAGGCCGTCGTTGCGCACCAGGAGCGAGTCGTCGGCGATCGCCGACAGCGGCTCCGAGAGGAGCACCCGACCCTGGATGTAGTCGATGTCGTAATCCAGCTCGGGCTGCAGCCGGATCACCTCGGAGACCAGCCCGGAGGCCTTGTCCCGCACCTCGACCCGCAGCCGCTCTGAGCCCACCAGCAGATCGCGTCGATTCAGGAAGTAGACCGAGCCTCCGGTCCCACGGAACTCCTCCCGGCTCGACACGGTCCCGGGATCGGCTGCGAAGCCGTCGATCGCGATGCGACGCTCGCCGAAACGGGTCGTATCCAGAGACTGGTAGCGGGCATTCGCGCCATAGAGACCCCGCTCGACCAGGGCGAGCTCGTTGTCCGCGTATCGCACCGTGAAGTTGCCCCAGAGCAGGTGATTGTCGCGCTTGCTCAGCTTGACGTAGAACTTGCCGAGCGTGGGCGCCATCTCCTCGACCGTGCTGTCGTCGCCGAAGGTCGGGTAGTAGTAGTCGGTGTCCAGGCGCCGGAAGAGCTGCCTCGGCGACTTGTCCATGAAGTTGCTGAAGAGACTCTCGACCGGCCCCTCGCGCGTGTCCGCGCTCGCGGTGAGCTTCCAGTCCTCGCCGAACTTGCCCCGCGTGAAGAAGGCGAGCCGTCCGTCGGCGAAGGAGTCGCGATCCGGACCGTTCTCCCCGCCGAGCACGTCCGGCGGACCGTCGCTCAGATCGGCGGAGAGCGTCAAGTCCGCGATGCCAACGAAGAACCAGTCGTCGCGCTCGAGCTCGAGGTCGCGGAGAAAGAGCTCTCCGTTGCCCTCCGGATCGAGGACGGCGACCTCGACCGTATGCATTCCGGGAGGAAGCAGGACCTCACCGACGAACTCTCCCTCGTCGTTGACCGGCAGCTCCGTGCCGGCGAGCCAGACCGAGTGCGCGGCGGGAATCCCACTTCCGGAGACCCGGACCGTGCCCTTGCTCCCCAGGGCGATGTTCCGCACCGTCGGCTCGCTCTCCCCGTACCCGGCGAGCAGAGCCCGTTCATCGGGCGCCGTATCTGTCGTCGCGTCCGCATCCGCGTCTGTCTTCGCCTCCGCCTTCGTTTCCGTCTCCGCCTCCGCCTCCGCGTCCGCTCGGCGAGACGTCGCCGGATCGCGGGGCTCGTCCTCTCTGTCCTCTGCGCCCGTCCCCGCGCCGCCCTGCACGTCCGAGGGCGCCCAAGGCACGGAAGACCCGCGCGACGGCTCGTCGGCGAACGGAATGAGGTCGAATGGCTCGAAGGCCGCCGTCCAGTCGACCCACAGCGATTGGGGAGCGGTCTGATCGAAGCGACCGTCCTCGCCGTAGGCACGAAGCACGAACTTCAGATGCCTCGAGGACTCGTCGATCTCGTCGGCTCCCGGTCGCCATCGGGCGAGGCCCCTCCGATCGAGCTCCAGGACGGCCAGGGGCTCGGACTCGAGCGATTGCTGGCGCTCGAAGATCCGCACCTCCGCGCGCTCGATGTAATGCGGGTAGTTGCTGTACATCCGGAATCGCACGGGCTCGTTCGAGCCGGGAGCGACCGTCGCCGGATCGGAGCTCACGCTCAGGCGGGGCTCGGCCTCGAGGTCGTCGAATCGGAACTGCACGGCGGCGGAGTCGAGGGCGACGTCCGTGCAGCGCTGGATGTCCGCGGAGCTGCGACCGGGATCATCGACGGGCTCGCCGTCGACGGTGATGCGCATCAGGTTGAGGGAGAGTGCGTCCCGGGGACGAAGCTCGCGCGTGATCGGCGTGATCTCGATGCCTTCGTGATCGTCGACCAGGCCGAGCTCGTCGTAGACGACCTGCACGACCACATGCGAGCTCTCGCCCTGGACGAAGCCTCCATTCACGACGTCCTCGGCATGGACGTAGCCACGCCCCTCGTGCTCCACCTGGAAGTTCTCGAGATCGAGCTGGGCCTGAATCCGCTCCATCGCACGCCGGGCGCGGGCAGCGGAGAGCCCGATGTCGTCGCCATAGACCCCCGCCATCCGTCGAGAGAGCCGCTCGTTGGCCGTATAGCCGATGAAGCGCAGACGCACGTGGGACTTGCCTTCGAGGGCGGACATCGCGCGACGCAATCTCTCGGGAAGCTCCGAGGGAATCGTCACCTCCCCGTCGACCACGGGCAGCGGGTCGAAGCGTCCCTCGGGCGGATCGTAGACGTAGGTGACGAGCTCGGCGCCGTCCCGATCGGGACAGATCACCGGCTCGTCCGGGAGCTCGAGCAGCGAGTCGTCGTGCCAGAACTCCACCTCGATGCGGCGATTCAAGGCCCTTCCGCGAGCCGTGGCGTTCGAGGCCACGGGACGATCCGCTCCCCGTCCGTCACTGTCGATCGCCGAGCTCGGCAGACCGAGGCGCTCCTTCACGCTCAGGGCCACGCGACGCGCTCGCGCCTTCGAGAGCGCGAGGTGGTTCCCGTAGAGCCGCTCCGCTCTACCCTCGAGCGGAACGTCGTCCGTGTGGCCGACGAGCTTCACCGTCACGTTGCGCTCATCGCGCAGGTTGCCGAGCGCCTCCTCGATCTGATCGAGGAATCGCTGGGGCACGTCCAGCACCTCCTCCCCGTAGTCGAGGGGGGGCACGAGGTTCCGCAAACGCGTCCGTCGCTCATGCCCCACCCGGTAGCGGAGCCGACAGACGGTCTCGGTGCGGCAGACCTTCACCCGCTTGAAGTCCTCCGGGACGACCACCTCCTCGACGGCCGTCGTCTCCTCGATCTCGTCGGACCAGACCTCGACCTCGACCCGACGATTGAGGGCCTGGCCGCGATCGGAGTCGTTCGGCGCCACGGGCCGACTGGCCCCGGCCCACGAGTACGAGATCGACTCCGGGGGCAGGGAGAGCGCTTCCTGGAGAAGCTCCGCGACCTCGCCGGCCCGCTCGCGGGACAGACCCTCGTTGTCGCCGAAGAGTCGGGCCAGATCCGGAGAGAGCGGCTGATCGTCCGCGTGGCCCACGAGATGCAGACGCACGTTCGGTAGAGACTGCATCTCGTCGAGCACGGCGCGCAGGCGCTCGATGGAGTCGGCCGGGATCCGGGCCGCGCCCGACTCGAAGCGGATCGGCGGCACGACGTCCGTGCGCTTCACGGTCTCGACCTGCGGCCTCGAGACCTCTCGCTCCTCGAGTCGATCCGAGACCTCCTTCTCGATCCGCTCCGGGTCGACCGACCAGCGGGTGATCGGCTCGTCGACGGGAAGGGATCGCTCCACCGATCGCCCCGGCGCCAGCTCGAGACCGGGCGGACCTGCCCCGACCG
>CAYXLY010000355.1:0-4059 GCA_964466005.1 uncultured Spirochaetaceae bacterium
GAGCCGTCCTTGATGAGCCCCATCGCGATGCCGGCGACCGGGGCCTTCAGCGGGGTCCCCGAGTCGAGCAGCGCGAGCGTCGAGCCACAGACCGCCGCCATCGAAGAGGAGCCGTTCGACTCCAGGGTCTCCGAGACGACCCGGATCGTGTACGGGAAGTCCGCGCGCTCGGGCAGCACGGGCGTGAGGGCGCGCTCGGCGAGCGTGCCATGCCCGACCTCCCGCCGACCGGGTCCCCGCAGAGGGCGAGCCTCTCCCACGGAGAAGGGCGGGAAGTTGTAGTGAAGCATGAAGGTCTTCTTCCAACGCCCGCCCATCGCATCGATCGTCTGCTCGTCGAACCCGCTTCCCAGAGTCGCGGTCACCACCGCCTGGGTCTCGCCCCGCGTGAAGAGCGCGACGCCATGGGGTCGGGGATAGGGCCTCACCTCGCACGCGATCGGCCGGATCTCGTCGCTGCGTCGACCGTCGATGCGCTCGCCCGTCGACAGGACGCGCTCGCGCATCAGGGAGCCACCGAGATCGTGCAGGATCCCCCGCACCGTCGACTGCAGCTCCCGGAGCCCGTTCGAGCGCGCCTCGAAGTCCGCGAGGCTCTTCACCTCGACCGACTCGTTCCGATACTCCTCGAGGATGAGATCGCGGACCTCCTTCTCGATCGTCTTCACGGCGTTCGAGCGCGCCTTCTTCTCCTTGATCTGGAAGGCCTCGGCCAGCCGATCCGCGGCCATGGAGCGGATCCGCTCCTCGAGCGCCGAGTGGTCTGCGGGCTCGGGCGGAACGATCTTCTCCTTGCCGACCTTCGCCCTCAGCTCCTCGATCGTCTCGATGATCGGCTGCATCTCGGCGTGGGCATGCTTGAGGGCTGCGAGCATCTCGTCCTCGGGCACCTCCTTGGCGCCGCCCTCGACCATCACGATCGAGCCCTTCGAGCCCGCCACGATCAGCTCGAGATCGCTGTCCTCGAGATCCTCGGGCGCCGGATTCAGGACATACTCGCCGTCGAGTCGACCGATCCGCACCGCGGCGATCGGGCCGAGGAAGGGGATCTCCGAGATCGACAAGGCGGCCGAGGCGCCCACGAAGGCGCACATGTCCGCCGGGTAGTCCGGGTCGGAGGAGAGCACGGTGGCCGTCACCTGGGTCTCGTCGTTGTAGCCCGCCTCGAAGAGGGGCCGGATCGAGCGGTCGATGAAGCGGGAGACGAGGACCTCGCGATCGGCGAGGCGTCCTTCCCGCTTGAAGAAGCCGCCGGGGATCTTGCCCGCCGCCGCGAACTTCTCGACGAAGTCGACGGTGAGCGGAAAGAAGTCGATTCCCGGTCGCGGCGTCGAGTGGACGGCGGTCACGAGGACGACGGTGTCGCCGAACTTGACGACGACCGAGCCGGCCGCCTGCTTGGCGACCTTGCCGGTCTCGATCGTCATGGTGCGTCCGCCGATCTCGACGGACACGGAGGTGGGTTCGAACCAATAAGGCATTCGATTCTCCTCACCGGCCCTGCCCGAACGGGCGAGAGTCTGGCCGGTGCAGATGCAGGCCTGCCCGAGAGGATGCTCTCGAGAAATGCAGGATCACCCATGCGCGAAGGTGGGGGAGTTTTCGCGTATGGCCGACTCCCGCATTCCACGGGGCACCGTGCGGTGCAGGCCGGCTTGTCGTGCCACCCAACGAGCCGATCGACTGCCTTTCAGGAGTCGGATCGGATCCTCGTGAACTACGAGGAGAGTGTCAGGGGGTGGCGGTTCGGGTCTCGCGACGACCGGGGAAGAGTTCGCCCTCGCCGTGCTCGAGACCTGTTTTCGAACGGTCGTCGAGAACGACTAGCGGCGAAGTCCGAGCGTCTCGATCAGATTGCGATAGCGATCGACGTCTTTTCTCTTGAGATAGTCGAGAAGACTGCGTCGCTGACTCACGATCTTCAGCAGACCGCGTCGCGAGTGATGATCCTTCGCGTTGTGCTTGAAATGCTCCTGGAGACCGATGATCCGCTCCGTGAGGAGCGAGATCTGCACCTCCGGAGAGCCGGTATCCTTCTCGCCACGCTGATGGGACCCGATGATTTCCGCCTTCTTGGCTGCAGAGATCAAGTTCGCTGACTCCTGAATGGCCCCGCGACGACTGAGTCGCAGGGAGACTTCTCGTTTTCGTTCTTGTTTCGACCGGCGGGAGTTTGACAGAGGCCTCGGTCCATGGCAACGCTCACCCCCAGGGTTTCTCGAGCTCAGCCGCCCTGACCTTCCGCGGGCAGCACCCGCAGCGGCTGCAGCCGATGGTCCGGCCGAAGCTCCGCCACCGCCAGCAGCTCCCCGGCCTCGTCGACGAGGGAGATGCGGGTGCCGGGCACGAGGCGATGATGCTCGCCCGCCGCCAGATCGCCGCCGTGGCGGACGCGGACCTGCTGATCTCGCGTGAGCTTCAAGATGGGAAAACCCAACGCCTCGGCGGGCGCAATCATCCGCTTCTCGACCTCGCCGGACCGCGCCGCCTCCTCCAGGACCTCGAAGTCGTGGGCCTCGTCGATCCGGAACGGGCCGCTCCGCGTCCGTCTCAGGGGTCCCAGATGAGCCCCGCAGCCCAGGACGCGTCCGAGCTCCGCCGCCAGCACCCGGACATAGGTCCCCGCGCTGCAGGCCACCGCGACATCGAGCTCCGGCGGGTCGTAGCGGAGACTCTCGAAGCGCTCGATCACCACCCACTTCGGCTCGCGCTCCACCTCCTGTCCCTGCCGGGCCAGGCGATGGAGCGGGACGCCATCCTTCTTGACGGCGCTGTACATCGGCGGCACCTGCTGGATGTCTCCCCGAAAGCCCCGGATCGCCTCGTCGACCTCCTCTCGCCCGGGCAGCGCCCCCTCGAACCGCGCCGTCACCTCGCCCTCGCGGTCCAGCGTATCGGTCTCGAGACCGAGGACGAAGGTGCCGTCGTACTCCTTCGTCCCGCCCTCGATGAAGGGAATCAGCTTGGTCGCGCTCCGCACGGCGAGGGGCAGCACGCCCGTCGCCTGGGGGTCGAGCGTGCCGAGATGGCCCACTCGCCGCGTGCCGAGCCAGCGCCGCGCCGCGTCGACGACGTCGTGCGAGGTTCGACCCGCCGGCTTGTCCACGATGAGGAAGCCCGAAGGCCCTGCCGGCTCCGGTCGCCTACGCCTCTGATTCCGTCTCGCCATCTTCTCGCTTCGTCTCTGGGTTCTCGGTTTCGTCCGGGCTCACTTCGAGCGACCGGATCAAGGCCAACGTCTGGCTGCCCGCGGCGATCGAGTCATCGAGCAGGAAGCGCAGCTCCGGCGTATGCCGCAGCTTCATGCGGCGCGAGAGCAGACGCCGGGCGAATCCCGCCACCGACGCGAGGCTCTGCTGGAGCTCCTCCGCCCGGTCCGGATCCGGATCCTCCCCCAGCGGACTCACGAAGACCGTGGCCGAGCCCAGATCCGGGGCGAGCTTCACGCGCGTGATCGTGAGCAAGCCGATCCGGGGATCCCGCGTCTCTTCGCGTAGGATCTGGGAGAGCTCTGCGCGGATCTGCTCCGCCACCCTGCGGATGCGCACCGAGTCGGCCACCGCTCTACTCCTCCTCTCCGCTTCGCGCCGTCCCGGACTCCTCGAAGCGCCACGGAAGATCTTCTTCCGGGTCCTCTCCTGCCCCGTCGTCGTCGCCGTCGCCGGACGCTTCGATTCCCGCCTCCGAGAGCGGGAGTCGAAGGATCTCGATGTCCGCGCCCAGGATCTCGGCGAGGTGCATCTCCTCGACGAATCGAAGGGCCCGCTCGAGCGCGCGGCGGACCGGCACCTCCTCCGAGCCCGTCATCGACAGGCCGATCACCGCTCGCTGCCAGGTGCCCTGCCCCGCCACCTCGCTCGCCGAGACGTTGAATCGATTGCGCAGCCGCCCGATGATCGAGCGCACCACTCCGCGCTTGGCCTTCAAGGAGTGGGAGCCGTGGACATGGAGCTCGATGACTGCGGCGCCGACGATCATCCCGCCTCCGCACACGCCTCTGAAAGCGATGGCCTCGAGTCTCGCGGAGGCGGATCCGGAGGGGATCCGGACCGGCCTCGC
>CAYXLY010000355.1:4069-5159 GCA_964466005.1 uncultured Spirochaetaceae bacterium
CGCCCGGCCCGTCGCCCGAGCGGTGTCGGACCGGATCGGCTCCTTCCGTCAGAGCTCCGCCGGCCTGCTCTCCAGCTCGTACGCCTCGATGACGTCCCCGACCTTCACGTCGTTGAAGGTGGCGACACCGATGCCGCACTCCATTCCGTTCGTGACCTGCTTGACGTCGTCCTTGAAGCGCCGCAGCGAGCCGACCGTCCCCTCGTAGACCTGGATCCCGTCGCGAACGACCCGGCAATGTGCGTGACGCACGATCTTGCCTTCGAGCACGTACGAGCCCGCGATGGTCCCGACCTTGGGAATCGTGAACGTCTCGCGGATCTCGGCGCGTCCGAGGAAGTTCTCGCTGACCACCGGCGGCAGCAGACCGGCCATGGCGGCCTTCACGTCGTCGAGCATCTGCATGATGATCGAGTAGGTCCGGATCTCCACGCCGTCCGAGTCGGCCTGGCGCCGGGCCGCCGGGTCGGGACGCACGTTGAAGCCGACGATGATCGCCCCACTCGCTGCGGCGAGGTTGACGTCGTTCTCCGTGATCGCCCCCACGCCCGAAGAGAGCACCTTGAGCGTGACCTCGTCGGTCGAGAGCTTCTCGAGCGCGTCCGCGGTCGCCTCGCAGGTCCCCTGCACGTCTGCCTTGAGGACGATCGAGAGCTCCTTGGGCCCCTCGCCCGCCGACTGCGCGTAGAACTCGTCGAGCGTCAGCTTCGGCTTCGGCGGCGCGACCTGGCCCCGCTCCTGATCCTCGCGATGGTCGACGATCTGCTTCGCGACCCGGTCACTCTCGACGACATGGAAGGCGGCGCCCGCCGGAGGCAGTCCGGAGAGGCCCGTGATCTGGACGGGCATCGAAGGCCCGGCCTCCTTCATGTTCCGGCCGAGGTCGTCCTGCATCTGCCGGACCCGACCCCACTCGGTTCCCACGACCAGCGAATCGCCCTTCTTGAGCGTGCCGTCCTGGACGATGACGGTCGCCACCGGGCCCCGGCCCTTGTCGAGCCGCGCCTCGAGCACCGTGCCGCTGGCGCGCCGCGCGGGATCGGAAGAGCGTCGTGTAGGGAAAGAGTGTGTCAGTACGTGTAGATCTCGG
>CAYXLY010000356.1:0-5155 GCA_964466005.1 uncultured Spirochaetaceae bacterium
GGCCAGCCGCGTCGCTGGACGGGGGTCGGCGCCTCGAACCGGCCCTCGAGCCAGGACCGCGTCGCCTGCGCAAAGCTCTCCGGAAGACCTTCCATCTCTCTCGCGCTCGGGATCCGTCGCCTCGGAGCCGGAAGCTCCGGACCGTAGAGCGGGGCGCGGAGTGCTGCCAGGCAGGCTCGATCGGATACCTCGGGAGCGACCCGCTCCGCATATCGCGCAGGCGCCCCGGCTCTCTTCCGGCTCCGGAGCCGGCCTCAGCGCCTCACGCGCCAGCGGACCGGGATCTCGATGGTGACCGACCCGGTCGGCGGGACCGGAAAGGGCAGCGCCCGCTCGACCGCGTCCCGGGTCGCGCGCAGCAGCAGAACCGAGGCCTGCCCCTCGACGTCGACCGAATCGAGCTCGCCGCTGGCGGCGATCGCGACGCGGGCGAGCACTCGACCTTCGTCTCCGCGACGGCGCGCCATGGACGGATAGCGCTTCTCGCGCTCGATCCGGGCCCGGATCTCGGCGACGTAGTCCGGAAGCGGATCGACCGACGGAGCGCTCGCCGGCACGCCCGACGAGACGGCGGGCGGCGTGCTCTCTTCGACGCTCGAGGCCGGGGCGGCCGCAGAGGCGCTCGTCTGCGACGGAGCGGAGGCCTCCGCGACGGCCGCGAGCTCGGTGGGCTTCGCAGGCTCGGCGACGGGCTCGGCGACAGGCTCCGCAGCGGGCTCGGCGGCGGGCAGGGGCAGCGGCGAAGGCGCCTCGACCGCCGCTGCTGCCGCTCCCGGAGCCTCCGAGACGGATCCGGACGAGGACGGCGGGGGAGCCGGCGGCGGGGGCTCTCTCCGGGCGGGCTCCGCGGGAGGTGTCGGCGGCGGCTCCGCCACCGGACGCGGCTCCGGGAGCGGGGCCGGGGTGGGGATCTCGCTCGGGATCGGCGCAGGGGTCGGCGCGGGAAGCCGCAGGGCGACCTGCACAGTCTTCGGGCCCTCGACGCTCCCCGGCGACGGCGACGGGAAGGTCTGGTCCGCCCAGGCCCCGAAGAGCAGGGCGTGAATCCCGATCGAGACCGCCATCCAGGTCGTCAGGGAATCGAATCGCGGTCGCATCGCTCCCATCCCGATGCCGCTCCGCTCGGCCGCGTCGGCGGAGCGCCTCATTTCGTCAGGATCAAGCGCTGGTTGCGGGTGAGCCGGAGCGTGTAGAGCTCGCCGTCGAGCTCGATGCGCAGGACGCCCCGCGTGCCCAACAGCTCTCGCGCCCCGATCACCCGGATCGGCGGCTCCTCCCAGACCTCGTTCGGCTCCCCGCTCTCCGTTCTGCCCGGGCTCATCGTCTTCATGGGGTCCGTCCTCGTCTCGACCGCGTCATCGGCGTCGCTCGTGTCGTGTCCATCCGTCGTTCCTTCTCTTCTTTCTCTTCCGTCGCTTCCGTCGCGCTCGCAGGCCACTCAGAGAAGCCTCCGGGTCGCTGCGATCCGCGCGGCCCGCACGCTTCCGGCTCGGCGTCGCGAGAGCGTGCCCAGGAGCAGGAGCCCCGAGGCGAGTCCCATCGCGACGCCGGGCTCCGGGACCTCGGTCGTGAGGACCAGGGTCGGCTGCAGGGAGGGCGACACGTCGGCCTCGAACGAGTGCATGCCGATCACCCGCCCCGTCTCGCTCGTCATCGCGAAGCCGTGATTGGGCGCGAGGCCGTAGATCCAGCCCTCGACGACGGCGGTGGCGTCGCAGATCAAGGCGCCGAAGGAGTCGATCTGCGTGATCGTGTCGAAGGGAAGATCCGAGACCGGTCGGTTGTTCCAGGTGAGGGTCGTGTCGCTCCAGGGCTCCAGCACCTCCCGGCAGTCGATGACGCCGGGCTCGTTCGAGGTCTCACCGAAGCCCGAGAAATCGAAGGCGTAGGTCGTGACCAGCGAGGCCTCGGTGAGCACCTGCCCGGGCGGGATGTCGGCGGCCGACACGTCGAAGCGGACGTAGGTCTCGAAGTCGTGATTCGTCCCGTCGTCGGAGACGGACTGGAAGGCGTAGACCGCCGCATTGTTGCCCCTCACTAGATTGGGCAGGAAGGAGTAGGGCGCCGTGTCGATCCCCGATTGGATCACCACGGTGTCACCGACGGCCGGCAGGGCCGCGGCGAACGAGAAGACGAGGGACCACGAGACGAGACGAAGAAGCGGGTGCATGTTCGTTTCCTCCTGGAGGAGACTCGCCCTTCGAGCGAGTCCGGAGCGTGAGAGCACGGCACTCAGGGGAACGTCCCCTGGACGCCGACGAAGAAGGACCGGCCCCGGACGGCCAGGGAGTCGATCACCCGGGTGTCGGTCACGTTGTTCAGGTCGAAGAAGAGATCGACCTTGCGGCCGATCCAGGACTCGAGCGGCTGCAACAGACGCAGATCCATCTCGAAGGACGTATTCGACTCCTCGCCCGTGGCGAAGCTGAGCAGCCCCGTACCGCTCTGCTCGACGAGCGCGCGGTCGCGCCACTGGCCGCGGGCGGTGAGCACCGTGTCCCAGACGGGCGCGGTGAGTCGGAGGCGGCCGTTCGCGACGTGGCGGGGCGAGTTGGGAAGCTCTTCGATGTCGATGTTCGAGTCGGTGACGCGCGTCCGGTTCCAGGTATATCCGAGCTGGAGCTCGACGAGGCGATGCGGACGGAGCTCGAGGCGGGCCTCGATGCCGAAGGACTCGAAGTCATCGAGATTCGCGGCGGCGAAGACGCTGCTCCGGATCGGACTGACCTGGTCGCTGCAGAACTCGAGCAGACCCGCGTTGCAGAGGACCGGATTGGCCGGGATCACCTCCTCGCCGACCTGGATCGTGTCGCCGTTGCCGAAGGCGCGGATGCGGTCGCTCGTCTGGCTGTAGAAGCCGACCAGCGAGCCCGAGATCCAACGCTTCGGGTTGGCCTCGAGGCCCGCGCGAAAGGCCCAGGCCTTCTCCGGCGAGAGATCCTCGTTGCCCGCCAGGAAGTAGGCGCCTCCGAGCTGGGCGGAGGGCGGCTGGAAGAGCTCGCGCAGCGCCGGGAAGCGGACGGCGCGCCCGGCCGAGAGACGCAGCTTCAGGGCGCGATCGGGCCCCCAGCGCCAGGCCTTGATGAGGATCGCGGCCTGCGGAAGCAGCGCCGGCTTGAAATCCTCGTGCATCTGATACCGCACGCCGAGCTCGGTCTGCAGCCAGCCGTTCAGATCGGATTCGAGGATCGCGTAGAGACCCGCGCGGTAGAAGCGACGATCGACGTCGGCGGGCTCGAGGGCGTCGTTGTCGATCGAGCCCGAGAGCGGGCCGTCCTCGAGCTGGATCCCGTTGGTCGAGAGATCGGCGCCGAGGGTCAGGACGTGCATCGTCGAGCCGAGGGCCCGGATGTGCTCGACCCCGGCCTGAACGCGAGCGAGATCGTCGATCAGCTCGAACTCGCGACCGACCGACGATTCCTGCTCCTCGTAGGAGCCGGTGAGCGTCCCGAAGAGCGTGGTCGAGTCGCCGATCGTGAGGCGCAGGTCCTGGGAGAGCAGCCAGCGCTGGTTCTCGCGGCGGGCCGTGATCGGGCCGTCGTCGATCGCGAAGCCCTCGTCGCGCAGCCGGTAGCCGAGACGCGTCTTCAGCTCGAGCGCCGCGGACGGGCGCGCCACGATCGTCCCGTAGAGGTCGTGGGTCCGGAAGATCGAGCCCTCGCCGAAGGGCGAGGGCAGCCCGTCGTCGGGATCGTCGCTGTCCGGATCGGGCGTCTCGAAGCCTCCGATCCGATTGAAGTCGTAGGTAAAGACGCCTCCGAGCTGATCGTTGCCCCAGCCCAGACTGGCCTCGCCGGAGACCTGCTCCTGGTCTCCCGCGCCGGCCAGACCGCTGACCGTCCAGCCATCGCGCGGCGGATCCTTCGTGATCAGGTTGATGATCCCGCCGGCGGCCCGGGAGGAATAACGCAGCGCCTGGGGTCCGCGCAGGATCTCGATGCGCTCGAGGTTCGCGAAGAGCAGGTCGCCGAGGTCGATCGCCTCGCCGTTCTCGCCGGCATAACGTTGCCCGTTCACGAGCAGCTCCGTGAACTCGGGTGGCAGGCCGTCGATGCGCACGGCCCCCCGCTGGCCCTGGACCTGACGCGTGATCCGGATCCCGGGAATCGCCTCGAGGGCCTCGATGGCATCCCGGGCGGGCAGGAGCCGGAGATCCTCCTCCTGCAGGATCTCGGTCTCGACCGGCGTGTCCTGGTAGATCTCGGCGGGCTTCAGGATCTCGGTCTCGACCACGATCTCCTCCGCCCGCACGACCTCGCCCCCTTCGTCGGCCTCCTCGCCGCGCGCTTCGTCGAGATCCGACGACCCGAGCGGAGCCTCGGCCGCATCCGAGGCGGACACGCTCAGCACGAGCAGGACCAGCAGCAGCGAGAGGCAGGCGAGCGAGAACCGGGCCATGGAAGGACCACCTCGTTGGGGCCTCTTGGCCCTGCGGGGGTGCGTCGGGGTCCTCCTGGCTGGCTCGGGCGGTAGCTCGCTGGAGCGGAATGCGACGCATGCCCAGGCTAATGAACTTGAAAATCATTTTCAATATGCCATCTTTCTCGACACGCCAGCCAGAGCTTCGCCTCCAGCCAGCGCGCGAGTCCGGATGGATCCCGATCCCTGAACGCGATCGCTCTCGATCGCCTTCATCCGCCCCCACGCGCCACCGGGTCGCCTCGAGCGACCCCGGCAGCAGGAGACCGAACGACATGGAACCGAGCATGAAGGGCGCCCGAGCGTCCGCCGACGCGGACGGGCTCGTCGCGCCGCCCTCGATGCAGAGCGGCTGGACGGCGACGCGACTCTTCGATCTCCTGAACGACCTCGGACGCCTGCGCGTCATCTCCGTCTGCGGCCCGAGCGTCTTCGAGGCGATCTGCCAGGCCGGCCCCTACGAGATCGTCGGCGGCTCTCTCAACATGATCACCGACGCCTATCACTGGCATTTCGCGCTGAAACGGCTCGGTCATCTGCGCTCCTTCGACACGACGCACGCGCGGTCGGGGCGCCGCGTCCTCTTCTTCGAGCTTCGGGAGCGGGAGGACGACGCGCCCTTCCTCCGGATCTACGCCTATCGCGGCACGAACGAGGACTTCGACCCGGCCGTCCTCGAGCGCTTCGCCGAGGCCCACCGAGAGCTCGCCGCAGGCGTCGCCCTCGATCCCTGGGA
>CAYXLY010000357.1:0-5139 GCA_964466005.1 uncultured Spirochaetaceae bacterium
CGGTCCCCACATGCAGGAGCAGGGGCGGCAGGCCCGCGAGGTCGGCGAAGGCCGGCGACGCGCCCGGGGTCTTCGGGTCGCGGTCTCCGAGATAGGCCTCGCGGAAGAGCTCGAGCAAGGACCGCGAGATCATGGGGTCCCGGTCGGCCAACGCATCGATCGTCTCGCTCGACAACGTGAGATCGGTCCAGGGAGAGATGCCGATCGCCGCGGCGGGAAGCGGATCTCCCGCATCGCGCAGGGCGACGAGCGCGGCCATCGCCAGTCCTCCTCCTGCCGAGTCTCCTCCGATCGCAGCTCTCGAGGGATCGGCTCCCTCCGCGATCACGAAGCGCCAGGCGGTGATCGCGTCGTCCAGAGCTGCGGGATAGGGATGCTCCGGCGCCAGGCGGTAGCCGACGTTCAAGACCCGTGCGCGTGCGGCGCGCGCCAGATTCGAGCAGAGGCCGCGATGACTCTCGACGCCCCCGATTCCGTATCCGCCTCCGTGGAGGTAGACGATCGTACGGCCGGGCTCGACGTTCGAGGGCACGTTCCACTCGGCGGGCACGCCGTCGGCCTCGACCGCCGTCCACTCGACGTCGTCGGGCTTCGGCACGGGCGGAGCCGCGGCCATCGCCTCGCGGATCTTCTTCACGTCGAGCTCGCCGAAGACGTTCGCGCCGCGAAGCAGGTCGAGGACGATCTGGAGCTCGGGGCTGGCCATGCTTGAATTCTCCTCCGGACGCGGACAGTCGAAGCTTCCCACCGCGACGCGCGCCCGCGCCCGCGCCCGCGCCCGCGCCGATGATGATGGCGATCAGCCTACAACACGCAGCCCCGACGCGCGGCGAAAAAGTCCGACGGGGAACACGCTAGAATCTCCGGCATGATCGAAATCGAGCAGATCTCCCTGCGCCTCGGCGACCTCGTCTTCGACGCTCGTGCGGCGGGGCCGGCGACGGGCGACCGGGTCTTCCTCTGCCATGGATTCCCGCAGACCTCGCATTGCTGGCACCGGCTGATGCCCGCGCTCGCTCGGGCCGGATATCGCGCGATCGCCCCGGACGGTCGCGGCCTCTCTCCCGGCGCGCGCCCCGAACGTCTGGCCGACTACCACGTCGACCATCTCGTGGCGGACGTGATCGGCTTCGCGGACGCCTCGGGGGCCGACCGCTTCCATCTGGTCGGTCACGACTGGGGGGGGCTCCAGGGCTGGCAGGTCGCGGGTCGCCACCCGGACCGGGTGGCAAGCTTCACCTCCCTCTCGACCCCGCATAATCGCGCGTTCCGCGAGGCCCTGGAGGATCCCGCGACCGGTCAGGCCGACCGGTCGGGATATTTCGAGATCTTCCGCACTCCGGGCAGCGGGGAGGACATGTGGCTCGCGGGCGGTGAAGAGGGTTTGCGCGGTCTCTACCAGGCGGCCGGCCTCACTCGCGAGGAGGCCGAGCCCTACGTCGAGGTCTTTCGCGATCGGGCCGCGCTGACGGGCCTGCTGTCCTGGTACCGCGCAGGGGAGCCGACCTGGGACGAAGGCCTGGGCCGGATCCAGACTCCGACGCTCTATTGCTGGGGCAGCGAGGATGCGGCCCTCGGCCCGGCGGCCGCCGAGAAGACGGCGGACTGGATCGACGGCCCCTATCGCTTCGAGGTCTTCGAGGGCATGGGCCACTGGCTGCCCGAGCACGGCGGCGCGCGCCTGGAGGCGCTGCTCCTCGACCACCTCGCTCGACATCCGGTCTGAGGCGCGCTCGCGAGATGGGGAGGCAGTCGGTCGCACAGGTCGAGCACGCCTGACGTCACGCCGTTCGCCCCTGCGAGCGATGGATCATGGACAGGGCGATCAGGCCGGCGCCCAGCATCGCAGCCAGACCGGGCTCGGGGAGCGCATGCGTGGTCGAGGCCATGACGTGAGGCTCCGCCATCCGGGTCGTCCCATCGCCCGCCACTCGCCAAGCTTCCAGCAGGTTCGCGCCCGTCTCCGCCAGCTCCGGATTCCGGCCGTCGTTCGCGAGGTGCAGGAACTGGACGTACTCCCAGCTCGTGGGTTGATAGAGGAGCTCGACCTCGACCCGAACGGCTCCCGCCGGAGGCAGAAGCGGGACGAGATCGAAATGGTCGTAGAATCCACTCGGGTCGGGTGCGCCGTAGAGATCGACGGGAATCGGCAGGGCATTGCGTTCGCGCGCGATCTCCCGACTCATACGCCACGGCGGAATCCGGTTGTCGGACAGAATCGTATCGTTCAGCACGAAATGGAAGGTCTCGTAGGCCGTGCCGGGAGCCTGGCTCGCGACGTCTCCGAGGGTGGCCGTGACGGCACCGGTGATGCGGTCGTAGGCCACGGGCAGGCTGGGGTCGGCGAGCGGCGCTCCCGCGCTCGCATCCGTGAGCAGGGTCGCCCACTCCTGGCTGATCCCGGGATGGACCTCGTAGATGCGCGTATTCGTCCCCTCGAGATCGAGGAGTGTACGCACCACGTCGGACCCATCCACGACGCCATCGCCGCTGACGTCCATCTGCAGCTGCAGATCGCCATACTCGCCATCGACCCTCAATACCCGGTCGCTCTCGTCCAGGTAGGTCATGCGGAGCCACATCCGACGACCCTCGGGATATCCCGAGATCAGCTTGTGGCCGGTGAGATTGACGACCCGCACCGACCCGTCCACGATCTCGAGGACGGCCGCCGAATCGAGCATGTCCCGAACGCGCTGCTTGCCGGCGCTCATGGCGGCGAGCTTCGGGCCGAAGCCGCCTCCGAAGGGGAGCGTCCCTGCGTTCTCCATCCAGGGCATCACGTCGAGCATCCAGTAGTTGCCACCGGTCAGGTCGTGACGCGGCATGTCCGCGCGCGGGAGATCCGGATCGACCTTGTCGCAGCCCACGCCCGCGATCGGCTGCATGTGGCAGGACTGGCAGGAGAAGACACGCGGCGTGCCATCCGCGTAGTCCGTCGTCGAGCCCCCGCTGGCGGTCCAGGCCGCGTCGTACGCCTGACGGATCGCCCCCCGCTTCACATCTTCGGGAAGGCTGGTCGACTGGAGCGGATTCGCCTCCGAGACGAGCATGGAGGAGAGCGGGCTCGCGAGATGCTCGCTGTAGGTCCGCTCGACGACGCCATAGCGATGGGGCGGATTGTTGAAGGCCGCCTTCGTTGCGAGGCTGCCTCCGATCTCTCCGTCCGCAACGACCGCATCCGCGCCGGGCAGCGTGCCTCGGCCCGGCGCGAGATTGCCGACCACCGGATTCGAGACGTCGTGACAGGTCCCGCATAGATCCGAGGAGCGATAGAAGCTCGAGGGCAGCCATTGATGCCGGGCGTCCGCATCGTCATAGGGACCGAGCTTCTCGTTCCCGTCGTACAT
Organism: uncultured Spirochaetaceae bacterium; assembly: GCA_964466005.1. Classification (GTDB taxonomy): domain Bacteria; phylum Myxococcota_A; class UBA9160; order UBA9160; family UBA4427; genus UBA4427. The sequence goes on from CAYXLY010000357.1 coordinate 3,351, forward strand.
GACGTACTGTGCGCTGCCGTAATGGCCCTCGCCTTCGGTCGAGGCCTCGAAGCCGGGCGATTGGATGCCGATCGGCTCGGGAGCCTGCGCCAGGGGATCGGCCAGACGATGGCAGAGATCGCACTCCACTCCATCGCTGTCGCTGCTCGCGGAGAGGCCCGATCCATCGGTGGGAGTCGAGCGCCCGCCGAGCCATCCCTGAGGCGTGTGACAGCGCAGACAGAGATCTCCGGCCCCGTCGAAGTCCTGCTCCGCGATGGCCAGGGTGGCCCAGAAGATGGGATCCGAAGCCGCATGGGCCATCATGCTGCCATTCCAGAGATGGGCGGGCTCGGCGGCGACGTCGTAGCCCCCATGACAGTTGTCGCATCGATCGGCGGTCTGGAGGCTGCTGGCCTCCCCCGGCTGGGTGCCCGGCATCTGCACGGTGGGCGGAACCACGTCCGCCGCCATCGCGGGGAGGTGGGCTCCGAGACAGACCATCAGCAGCCCGGCGCAGAGTCCGTGCCAGCCCGCCCTTCGCAAGCCCACGCTTCCGGGGCCCGTCCTTCCCGGAGACCCCCTTCCCCGCTCCGGTCCTCCCGCAATGGCATCCGGGAGGACGTCCGACCGGTCGGATCCCCTTGCCGATGCGAGTCGGACAGCCTGCTGGAGCTCGTGGACCGCAGCGGATCGTTCAGTGGGCCCCATTGGAATCCTCCCCGGATCTGGCTCTCATGAGCCTTCCTGCTCGAGAGATCGCGAGATACCGACATTGCAACCAATGCAACTAATGGCAGTCGATGCAACTGTCATACCACGCTCAACCCGACCCGTCGCGTGGTCCCGGGGCTCCTCTGGCCCGTGTGACGCGAGCGATTCCAGTCCGGGAAGTGCGCGAACGGGAGCGACCAGACGCGAGGTGACACTTTGCCCCGAGTCGTCGCCAGAGCGCGCCTTCGAGTCACGGCTCGAACGACTCCAAGGAGAGGCGCGACCCGATCCGAGGCGTTCGCGGCCGGCCCCCGGCCGGTCCCCATACACCCGACACACGACGCTCGCGAGGCGCCTCTGCCTGCTGGAGGCAGGGCCTTGCATCTATGCCATGCTCTCCTGGGCCCGTCGTCGGGCCCTTCCTCACGCGCCCCCCACCCCCGGAGCCACGATGAGTCTGACACTGTACGGTGCGCCGCTCTCCCCCTTCGTCCGCAAGGTCGATGCGTTTTTGCGCGAGAAGGGGGTCCCCTTCGAGCTCGAGTCCGTGAACATCATGCCGATGCCCGACTGGTTCCAGGCGATCAGCCCGGCCCGCCGGATTCCCGTCCTCCGGGACGCCTCGATCGGAGCGGAAGGGACCCTCGGCACGATCCCCGACTCCTCCGCCATCTGCGGCTACATCGAGCGCAAGCATCCCGAGCCGGCGCTCTATCCGAGCGAGCCCTACGCGTACGGACGCGCCCTCTGGTACGAGGAGTATTGCGACAGCGAGCTGATGGGACAGATCGGGCTCGGCATCTTCCGCCCGATCCAGTTCAATCGCTTCAGCGGCAAGGAGCCCGACCTCGAGACCGCGAAGAAGACCTGGAACGAGAAGCTCCCACGCTATTTCGACTATCTCGAGGGCGAGCTCGGCGATCGCGAGTTCCTCGTCGGCTCGAGCCTGTCGATCGCCGATCTCGCGCTGGGCTGCACGCTGATGCAGCTCGATCTCGTGGCCGGCCTGCCGCCGTCGGATCGCTGGCCGGGACTGGCCGGCTTCGGCGAGCGCATGAAGGCGAGACCGAGCTTCGGGCCCTGCCTCGAGATCTGC
>CAYXLY010000358.1:0-5139 GCA_964466005.1 uncultured Spirochaetaceae bacterium
TCTACACGGCTCTGAACACTCTTTCCCTACACGACGCTCTTCCGATCTTGCCTCGATGCCGGACGATGCCGGCGTCGCCCAGCAGGCGGGTCACGTCCCGCTCGTCCCAGGTCGCGATGCGATCGAGGTCGAAGCCGGCGAAGGCGCGCCGGAAGCTCTCGCGCTTGCGGAGGATCGTGATCCAGCTGAGGCCGGCCTGGAAGCCCTCCAGACACAGCTTCTCGAAGAGGCGACGATCCTCCGCGACCGGGAATCCCCACTCGAGATCGTGATAGGCCTGGTAGACCGGATCGTCGCCGCACCAGGGACATCGAACCCTCGCGTCCGCGTCCGCGTCCGAGATCCGATCGAAGGGGTCGTTCGTCGCGCGCGGGCCGGCTCGATCCTCGCAGGCGCGCTTCCGCCGGCTCATGGTTCGACTAACGTCCCTGGAAGGCGGGGCGTCGCTTGGCGAGGAAGGCCTCGACCCCTTCGACGTAGTCGGCGCTCTCGAAGCAGGTCCGGATCGCGGCCGCGACGCCGGCGGGATCGCGCTCTGCCGCCGATCGCGCGGCGTCGGCGAAGGCGAGCTTGGCGGCCCGCAACGTCAACGGCGCGTTCTCGGCGATCGTCGCGGCCGTCCGGGCGACATGGGCATCGAGCTCGCTCTTCGGCAGCACCCGGCTCACGAGTCCTCGCGACTCCGCCTCGTACGCGTCGAAGCGACGAGCCGTCATGAAGATCTCCTTCGCGGCGCTCTCGCCGACGATCCGCATCAGCGTGCGCAGGCCGCGTGCGTTGTAGCCGAGTCCGAGCCGTGCCGCAGGAATCGCGAAGACGGCGTCGTCGGCGCAATACCGGAGGTCGGCCGTCAGCGAGAGGGCGCAGCCCCCGCCGATGCAGAAGCCGTGGATCGCGGCGATCACCGGCTTCCGGATCGACTCGATGGCATCGAAGGCCGCCCAGTTCTGGTCCTCGTAGCGCTGGGCCTCCGGACCGCGCCGCTGCTCTGCGAACTCCGAGATGTCCGCGCCCGAGACGAACGCGATCTCTCCGGCGCCGCGGAGCACGACGACCCGCACGCTCTCGTCGCGATCGAGCGCCTTCGCCACCTCGGGGATCTCCCGCCACATCCCGGCAGTGATCGCGTTGCGACGTTCGGGGTGATCGAAGATGATCGAGGCGACGGCGCCTTCCTGCTCGACTCGGATGCGTCCAGGCATGGGCGGACGGTAGCGAAGGCCCGGCGGCGTCGGCTGCCCTGCGCGAGGGCCGTCTCGGCTCGACCTCGAGCGGGCAGAGGAAGACCGCCTGGAGCCGCCTGGTGAAGGTCGCCGGGAGACAGCCGTCTGGAGGAGACCGCGTGCAGCGCGTGCAGCGAGCCGCCGCGGCTGCGCTGCCGGGTGCCGGCAGCGCGTTCGATCACGGGCGCGTTCAATCCAGGGGAAGGCCGCGCTCGGAGGGATCGCGCTCGGAGGGATCGCGCTCGGAGAGGGGACGTTGCGGGACCCGTTCGATTCCGGAGACGTCGTAGCCCGCGGCCGCGAGCCCTTCACGCAGCCGTTCCAGGATCTCCTCGTCCAGGGTCGGCTTCCGCGACATGATCCAGACATAGCGCTTGGAGGGATGTCCGATGACGGTATGGCCGTAGTCGGGGTCGAGCTCGAGCACGAGATAGGCGAGCCGGATCGGCCAGAACGGACTCACACGCCACTCGGCTCGCGTCTGCTCGTCGTGGACCCATCCCCGCATCTCGAGGACCTCCTCCGGCCCGTCGAAGGCCCCTTCCCGGAAGCGGAAGGTGATGTCGATGTCGCCGTCCTCGCGCAGGGCATAATGCTCCGTCGCATCGTGCGCGCCCTCTTCGAGAGAGGTGGGCATGCTCTCGATGACGTACCAGAGGCCCGCGAAGCGTTCGAGATCGACCCGATCGACCGTCTCGAGGGGGGCGTCGGCGCGAGGGCCCACGCCCCGACTGGTGAGGCAGCCCGGCGTCGCGGCGATCAGCAGCAGCGCGAAGAACAGCCGTCCCATCGCGCTTCCTGATCTTCCTCCGGCCCCCCGTCCGACCGGTCTCGCGCTCGATTCCCGTCGCCGGGGCGGCCCCGGGCGGCGGGTCGGTCCCGGCTGGACCGACCGCGATCGCGACCTCGATCGGCGATCAGCGCCGCGAAGCGATCTCGGACTCTGTGCGCCCCCTCTCTCCGACGCGTTCTCCCGGGCGCTCTCCGCCCTCGCGGCCTGCAAAGAGCCAGGGCGTCGCGCCCGTCCGGGGCCAGTCCGTCTCGACGCCGAGCATGGCGGCGAGGCTGCGAGGCACTCCGCGGAGCGCCGGACGACCGGGGGCGCGCCCGGTCGGCACACCGGCTCCGATCGCTGCGAAGACGGCGTCCTCCTCGTGCTCCATGACCGAACGGATTCCATGGTCGGAGAGATAGACGAGCCAGTCGTCCGCGTCGAGCAGCGCGTGGAGATCCGCCAGTCGCTCGTCGATGTAGCGGTAGGTCGCGGTGAGCGGACCGCCCGCGTCGTCCTGGCCACGCCCGTCGAGGGCTCCGAAATGCGCGTGTGTGATGAGATCGAGCGCCTCCAGGCGCAGGAAGAGGAAATCGACCTCGCCGTCGCGGGCGATCTCCTCGGCCGCGTCCATCTCGGCGGCGATCGTCTCTGCGAACTTCTTCGTCTCGGCATCGTGGACGAGCGCCGGATGGCGGCTGAGCTCGTCCTCGCGCAGGGGCCGGTAGGCCTGCTGGGAGGGCAGGTCCCGCCGGTCTCCGTGGGGCCCCACGACCTCCGCGTGACGCCCCGCATCGATGCGGCCATGTGCGAGCAGCATGTTGGCGGTCACGAGCGGGCCTGAGCCCAGGGTCTCGAAGAGATTCGGGCGCTCGGGGAGGAGGAGCGAGAGCCAGCCGACGGGGTTGCGGCCGACGGACTCGAGGCCGGCCAGCTCGAGGCCGAGGTGGTGGATCCATCCGAGCGTGTCGGGGACGGTGGCAGCGGGGGCGGGCCAGACGAGCGACTGCAGCGCCGCCGCGGTGAAGGCGGGCCGACTCTCGAGGACGGCCCGATACCCCTGCCTGAAGAGGTGATCCTGGAAGGGAAGCTCGCCGCGATGGCGAAGGTACTCGGTGAGACGCCAGTCCGCGCAATCTGCCAGGATCGCGAAGACGCGCCGTCGACCATCGCCCGCAGAGCGGCGAGTCGGGCTCCAGTCGCGTCGGGGCGGGGGCGACGCGAAGACGGGTCGGATCTCGATCGAGGCGGAGGGCTCCGGCCAGACGGCACCGGACGCGCGGGGCCTGCCCTCGCGATCCTCGAAGATGTATCGCCGCGCATGCTGTCCGCGCCGGATCTCGATCTCGAGGGGGCCCGTGCCTTCGATCGCCATGGCGCGATAGCCGGCATCCGGGGGCTGGCCCGGCTCCGGGGACAGGAGCAGCTGCCCGCCGACCGCCTCCGCGGGCGGATGGAAGCGAAGCGTCGCTGGAGCGTCCGCCCGGATCTCGCCCTCGGCGCGCTCGACGGCGCGCTCGAGCTCCTCGCGCGTGAGGCCATCGAGCCGGACGGTCTCGATCGCCGCGTCGTAGGCGGCGAGGGCCTCCCGGGGTCGGCCGGCGGCCAGGAGCTGAGCGATCAGACGTCGGTGGAGCCCCCAGACGAGGTTCGGATCGCGGAGCTCCGCCTGGCTCGCGATCGCCTCGCGCAGCAGATCGATCGTGTCGTGCGCCGGATCCACGAGCTGATCGACGGAGAGGCGCAGCGCATAACGAGCCGCGAGATCGGTGGGATCCCATCCCGTCTCGCGCCAGACGTCGAAGGTCGCCTGGACGGCCTGGAGATCGCCGGCCGAGGCCTGGGCCTGGATACGGGACTCGAACCAGGGCATCAGCAGGGGATGATCCTTCGGCGGCGGGGTCTCTCCGAGCACGCGAAGCGCCTCGTCATGCCGGGCGCGCCGCATCCAGGCGAGGGCGAGGACCAGCCGTTGGGGGATCCAGCTCGGATCCGCCCTCAAGCGGTCCTCGATCTGCGAGAGCACCGCGTCCTCGTTCCCGAGCCGGCTTCGCAGCATGAGCTCGAGCTGCAGCATGTCGAGGTCGTCGCGCTGGGTCGGCGCCGCGCGCTCGGCGAGAGCGGCCGCCGGCTCGATGCGGCCGGCCGCCTGCCAGGTGCGGACCATCAGCTTGGTCAAGACGGGGTTCGGGATCCAGTCGACGGCCTCGGGAGCCTCGAGCAGGGGCCCGAGGAGGTCCGTGCAGGCCTCGCGGTCCCCCAGCGAGAGCGCGGCGATGCATCGACACTCGGCGGTTTCTCGATCGGCGCCGTGAGACTCGAGAGGCCCCGTGGCCCGCTCGAGGGCCTCGGCGAAGCGCTCCTCGGCGACGGCCTCGCAGGTCGCTCGGGCCCGCTCGTCCCGGAAATCCTCGCCGCAGCCGACGAGCAGGAGAGCGAGGGCGGTCAGCCCGACGCCGACCCCGACGGCACGGGCCTGAAGAGGAAGAGCAGGAGAAAGAGAGGAGCGGGCACGGCCTTGGGAACGCGTCATCGGGCCTCCAGATGGGCCTGGATCGAGATCGATCCGTCCTTCGATCTCTCCAGGTGGAGATCGAAATCCGACCAGAGATCGCCCGGTCGCGCACCGGACGCGTCGGGGGCCAGGGCACGGTCGACGGTGCGCAGCCGATCGAGGTCGATCTCGATTCCGCTGCGCGCCACGGGGGACGCCTTCCCGGAGCGGGTCGGCGCCCCGGCGGTCAGCGGTCCGGCGGAGACCGACGGCGGAGCGAGGGCCTGCTCGATCGCCTCCGGGCGATAGCCCACGAGCAGAGCGCTCGGTGTGATGGCCCAGCAAGGGGCGAGCTCCGGGAGCAGGGGAAGCTCGAGATAGCAGCCTCCCTCGACGCTCGATCCCTGGGCTCCGCCGAAGCTCCGTCGCGTGCGCCGGATCGGCCAGGTCTGCTCGAGCTGGTCGAGGATCTCCGCGACCGCCTGCCGGATCGGAGCCTCGAACCGATGGTGGACAGCCGCGACGGCCAGGGGCAGCTCGCCGCCGGCGGCCGGTGGCATGAAGGCGAGCTCCCAGGTCCCCGCGAGCAGGGCGCCCTCCAGCAGCCGTCCCTTGAGCGCGAAGAGCCGATCGGCCTGTCCGTCTTCGGG
>CAYXLY010000359.1:0-5117 GCA_964466005.1 uncultured Spirochaetaceae bacterium
TTTTTTTTAATGATACGGCGACCACCGAGCTCTACACGGCTCTGAACACTCTTTACCTACACGACGCTCTTCCGATCCAACTCCGAGCTCGAGTTCGAGCACGCCGGAACCAGCGGGGGCGGCTCGGTCTCGACGGAGTTCGCCACGCTCGACTACCTCTATCGCGACGAGCTCAACCTGCGAGCAGGAGTCGTCCTGGTGCCGATGGGCTTCGTGAACGAGATCCACGAGCCCACCTTCTTCTTCGGCGCCGAACGACCCGAGGTCGAGCGACAGATCCTGCCTTCGACCTGGCGCGAGGCCGGCGCCGGCATCTTCGGAACGATCGCGGACCGGGTCCAGTACCGCGCCTACGCGATCAACGGCTTCGACGGGAAGGACTTCGATTCGGGCGGCCTGCGGGGTGGGCGCCAGAAGGCGAGCCGCGCCCTCTCCAACGACTTCGCCTTCGTGGGACGCGTGGACGTCGACGTGGCCCCGGGCCTGCTACTCGGAGGCTCCGTCTACGTCGGCCAGTCGGGACAGGAGCAGGACGTGACGAGCGACATCGACGGCGTGTCGCGCCAGCTGCCCGATGCCCTCACCACGATCTACGAGCTGCACGGACAGTACAAGGGATATGGACTCAGCCTGCGGGCACTCTGGACCGAGGCCTTCATCGACGAGGCGGGCGAGCTCTCGCGGACGCTCGATCGCGGGATCGTCGACGTGGGCGGAGGCGTCCGGGGGCTGACGCAGTCGGACGACGCGATCGCGCATCACATGCGTGGCTGGTACGCCGAGGCGGCCTATGACATCCTTCCGCTGATCGTGTCCGAGACGCGTATGTCGCTCGAGCCCTACTTCCGGTACGAGGCCTACGACACGCAGCGGGACGTCTCGGACCTCTACGACCGCGACCGGAGCAAGGACATCCAGCTCTACATCGCGGGGCTCCAGTTCAAGCCGATTCCGCAGGTCGTCTTCAAGCTCGACTACCGCCATTTCGACCCGGCCGATGGCGACCGGGCCGACGAGATCCAGGCGTTGGCCGGATACGTATTCTGAGAGAGGAAGCCTTGCACCTCGCCCGTTTCGTCTCGACGAGAGGAGCCGCGCTCGCGACGCTGCTGAGCCTGCTCCTCGTCCTCACGTCGGCGAGCTCCGCCTCGGCCAAGGTCTTTGCCAGCCAGAAGCAGGCCCTGGCCGAGGCCTTCCCCGACGCGACCCGGATCGAGCGGGAGACGCATCTCCTGCGTCGGGAGGATCTCGGGCGGATCGAGGCGATCTACGGGCGCGAGCTCGAGTCGCGAATCGTGGTGCTCCATACGGCCTGGCGCGATACGGAGCTGATCGGGTACGCGCACATCGACGTGCATACGGTCCGGACCCAGCCCGAGGCGTTCCTGATCGTGCTCGCGCCCGGGGGCGCGGTGCGGAGCGTGCGGATCCTGGCCTTCCACGAGCCCCTGGACTATCTGCCCACGGATTCGTGGTATGCGCAGCTCGTGGGCAAGACCCGGGAAGATGCCCTTCGTGTGGGGCACGACATTCATGGAGTCGTGGGCGCGACCCTCTCCGCCCGGGCTGCCGCCGATGGCGTGCGCCGCATGCTGGCCTACTGGAAGGTCCTGCTCCAGCCGGAGGTCGATCGGCCCGATCCCGCCGATGCCCCGCGGACGGCCCGGAGCCGGGCCGAAGACGCCGAACAGGGCTCCTAGCATCCGACCAGGGGCTCCGGCAGCTCCGAGCGCTCCGGGCGGCAGACGGAGGGCTGCAGCTCGGACGCCGAGACCCGAGAGGAAGAGATCCCGTGCGATTCGTGATTACCGGGGAGTGGGATCGGAACCGCCTGCTTCAGGCCATCGTCGTCCTTTATTGCCTCTTCGTCGGCCTGCTCTGGCTGACGAACTGGATGCTCTACTTCGACGCCATGGACCTCACGACGGCCTCCGTCGTCGATCACTATCTGGGTAACGAGGAGGAGTTCCGTGCCCCTCGGACCTATCGGGGCATGGTCGAGCTCGCGCACTTCCATCTCTTCGCGATGGGCATGTTGATGCTGGTGCTGACGCATCTGGCCCTCTTCGTGCCGGTGCGGCCGTCTCTCAAGGCGGCGCTCATCCTCGTGCCCTTCTTCTCGGCGCTCTTCGAGGAGTCGGCGGGCTTCCTGGTGCGCTGGGGCGGGCCAGGCTTCGCGTGGACCAAGATCGCCGGGATGATGCTGCTCCAGGGCAGCCTCGCGGCGCTCGTCGGCATCTCGCTCTGGGCCGTCTTCGCGGGACGTCAGGCCCAGAACTACACGGGCGAGAGCGACGACGACTGGGACGACGATTGGGATTGAAGGCTCCGGGCGGTCCGCGCCCCGAGGCGATCGGTGCGTCGCGGCGCGCTCGCGACCGTCCGATCCGCCGTGGATCGATCTCCCTGCAGGCCATCCTGGCGATCCTGTCCTGCGCGGGCCTGTCTTGCGCCACGCCGTCTTCCGAGTCGAGACCGTCCGAGCGGATCGCAGTCTCCGACGGCTGGATGGCGCTCGGGACGTTCTTCGAGGCCGACCTGCGCGTAGCGCCGGGGGAAGAGGCGACCGCGCGAGCCTGGCTCGAGTGGGCCCGGACGGAGATCGCGAGACTCGAACAGGTCTACTCGAGGTGGACGCCTGCGAGCGAGCTCTCCGCGCTGAACGCGGCGCTCGACCGCGGCGACCTCGAGATCCGGGTCGGTCCGGAGCTCGCGACGCTTCTCGCCCGTGCTCGCGCCCTGTCGCTCGAGACGGGGGGCGCCTTCGAGATCACGGTCGGTCCGCTCGTCGAGCTCTGGAGCCGCGCCGCGCGAGCGGATCGCTGGCCCAGCGAGCAGGCGCTTCGCGAGGCCCGGCGCCGGGTGGGGCGGGACACGTTCACGCTTCTCGAGGGGCCATCCGGGGAGTCGGCGCGATTGAAGGCAGCCGTCTCCGGCCTGCAGATCGACCTCGACGGAGTCTCGAAGGGAGCCGTGCTCGACCATCTACGCGACGACCTCGTCGTCCGACTTCCGACGGCGGCGGCGCTCCTCACCTTCGGGCAGAGCAGTGTCTGGGCGATCGGCGACCCCGGCGCCCGGGGCTGGCGTCTGGCGATCGAGTCCCGGGATCCGGCCCGCGGATCGATCGGCCGTATCCGGCTGAGGGATCGAGCGCTGTCGGTCAGCTCGAGCGTGGGCTCGGTCCTCGAGATCGGGGGACGAGCCGTCTCCCACGTCGTGGATCCTCGAAGCGGACTCGTCGTCCAAGGCACGATCGAGGCGATCGTCGTCGGCGATCGGGCCACGGCCGTGGATGCCTGGAGCACGGCGCTGCTGGTCCACGGCGCAGACCTCGGCGCTCGTGAGGCGCTGGCCCTGCTCGACGCCTCGCCCGGCCTCGAGGCCTGTCTGATCGACTCACAGGGTCTCTCCGAGGCGACCTCGGGATGGGGGGGCATCCGGCTCGAGTGAGGGCGGGGTGAGGGCCCGCTGAGTCCCTTGGCGACGTCCGCTCGCCGAGTGGACGACGCGATCTGGCCCTTCACTGCAGGGACGCGCGGGCCGCTGGGGTCCGTCGGCGCTCGGTCGACGGATTCGATCGGCTCAGGCAGCCTTCTCTCGCTGGCTCTCGCTCTGCGGGCTCTCGCGAGAGTCCCGGGTCGGGTCGGTGTCGGGATCACCCGCGAGGGCGCACTCCCGCCGGGCCTCGTCGCTGCAGCTGCACTCTCGACCGGTGCCACCGCAGGAGCCTTTCAGCTCGCGATTCGAGAAGATCACGCCGACGGCCATCGCCACCATGGCCAGGCCGAAGATCAGGAGTGTCGCGAGAAAGGTCTGCATCGGCTCGCTTCCATTGCGCCCGTGGGAGCTGCGCTCGTCGGAAGGCCCACCGGTCTCGTGTCGCGAATCGAGCGCCAGATCGCCCGCCGGGCCGTGCCGGGAGCCTAACCCGATCGGGGCCGCTCTGCATGCCGCCACCTCGCGGGAAGCCCCCGCGCGGGCGATTGCGTTCGCCTACGCGCAGGCTCGAGACGCATCCCAGAGGCAGAGGAGATGCGGACCGAAGACGAGGCCTCCGACCGTCGCCGCTCCGATCGCCGCGATCAGCACGGCTGCGGCGGCGATGTCCTTGGCGCTCTCGACTCCCGGATGAAGCTCTGGCGACACCACGTCGCAAAGCCGCTCGAAGGCCGTATTCAGGATCTCCGCGATCCAGACCGACACGACGGCCAGCACGATCCCGATCCACTCCCCGATCCCGATCCCGATCCATAGACCGACCGCAACCACGACCGCCGTCGCGACGGCGTGGATCCAGGCGTTGTGCTGGGACGCGATCACGATCCGGAGTCCGCGCCAGGCGAAATGAAAGCTCTGCAGACGGGATCGCGGGCTGAAGGCGGGGGTGGCCATGGCGGGCTCGACTCCGTGGGGCGACCCGGAGAGCCGGCCACCCCGGGTGGCTATTCGGTCGGGTCGGGATCCTGCTCGGCCCCCGACCCGGGAGAGGTCGGGGGAAAGAGATCGTTGCGGACGGTCGAGATCTCTCCCCCCTCTTTCCTCAGCAGGAGCATTGCACCGAGACCCTCCTGGCTCGCGATCGCGAGTCCGGGATCCGGTCCGAGGACCATCAGGGCCGTGGCCCAGGCATCCGCAGCCGTGCACGTGGGAGCGAGGACGGTGACCGAGGCCGTCCGGTTGTCGACGGGGCGTCCGGTGCGCGGGTCGATCGTGTGGGAGATGCGCCGATCGTCCTCGAGGTAGAAGACGCGGTAGTCACCCGAGGTGGCCATGGCCTGATCGGCGAGGGGGACGACCTCCTGGATGGCCCGCCCCTGGTCGAGAGGCTTCTCGATCGCGATGCGCCAGGGACCGCCTCCCGGCCGCTCGCCGGCGCCCCGGAGCTCGCCGCCGATCTCGACCAGGAAGTCGTCGAGCCCGAGCGCGTAGAGCCCTTCCGCGACGTGATCGACCCCGTATCCCTTGGCGATGGCCGAGAGGTCGACCCGGGTCTCGGGATCGCGCTTGACGAGGAAGCCTCCCTGCTCGGGACTCCCCCGGCCCACCCGCAGGCTCCGGGCGCCGACATGCCGCAGGAGCTCGCGCTGGCCATCTGCGCTCGCGGCGAGTTGCAC
>CAYXLY010000360.1:0-5107 GCA_964466005.1 uncultured Spirochaetaceae bacterium
CCTGGAAGGCGGCCTGCTTCGCCTCCCAGCTCGAGACCCGACCGGAGATCGACACACGGCCGCCGCTCACCTCGATCTGAACGTCGCTCGGCGTGACCGCGGGGCTCCGCTCGAGGGCGGCCTCGACGGCGTCGGCGATCGACTCGTCCCTGAAGGTCGACGAGGAGACGACGGCGAGCTGATCCTCGACGTCGCGGATGGGGACGGCATGAAAGAGCAGCGTCCGGACATGCTCCTTCTTCCAGAAAGCGTCGACGCTGCCCGCCAGGATCGCCACGCCGTCCTTGACCTCGACACGGACGCGCGAGGCGTCGATCCGCGGCGCGCGCGCGAGGGCCGCCTCGACGTCGGCGCGCAACGTCTCGTCCGAATGGACCTCGGAGGGCTGCATCTCGAGCCGATCCTCGACATGCCATACGCCCGCCACCCGCGCGTCGGAGAGCGCCACGGCCCGCGAGAACGGGGACGAGACCTTTCCGCTGAGCACGACCCGACCCTTCGAGACCGAGACGTCGATTCCCGACGCGTCGACCCGATCGTCCCAGAAGAGATGATCCACGACATCCTTCTTGATTCGTTCGTCACCTCTCATGACTCTCCCTCCCCTGCGAACGAGGCATCCACCTGCGCGGACGGCCGGCCGTACTCGGGGCCATCCGTCTGCTCTGTCGCAGGGAAGCCTGTCGCTCTGAAGGAAGAAGACTGCAGGGCGCATGCCACCCGGGCCGCACACGAATCCCGAGCCGGGATCGACGAGCCGCTCGGCGCGGCAGGCAGCAGATCGCCTCTTGTAGAATCTGCTGCGGGCATCCGCGCGGCGCGGAGTCGGCCTACTCCAGCCCGAGCTGGGGGAGCGACCCTTCCGCGATCAGCGTGAGGCTGCCCGTCCCGCGGCCGTCGAGCCCGGCGCCGCGCACGACGACGCGGACCGGCTGGATCCGGTGGATCGGCCGCATCACGACTCCCTCCGGCCTCGCCACGTCCGTCGGATGGCTGACGTCCCAGACATCGTGCTCGACGTGCGCGTCCCCACGCCACACGCCCAGACCGCGGCCGTCGACGAAGCCGCCGCTATAGCCCAGGCCCTGCATGTCGACCGCCGGACACATGGCCTCCGTCTCGAGGACGATCTCACGGCCGTCCGCCAGCCGACCGTCGAAGCGCGCCGTGCGAAAGCGGCGGGGGCGCTCGGCGTCGTAGAAGGCGACGTCCAGGGAGGCGTCCTCGAGCTCGATCCGCGCCTCCGGATCGTCCTCCGGGCGCGCCTCCGGGCGCGCGCGGGATCCACTCCGACGAGCGACCTCCGCGGTGAAGTAGTCCGGACGACCCGCGAACTGCGCGACCTGGACGTGTCCGCCGATCGAGTCGGTGGAGAAGAACAGGAACGCGAAGAGCGCACCGGCGCTCGCCGGAGCGGCGGGGCCCGTCTCGGGCTCGGGAATCCCCATGTTCTCCCGGACGCCCCAGGAATGGTCCCGGGTGGCCCACCAGCGATCGATCTGCACTCGCTCACCTGCGACCTCCAGCCAGCCGCTGCACTCTCCGATCTGATCGAATCGGCGCGACTCCTCGACGACTCGCCCCCGCACGCGGGTGAAGCGAGCCGACTCCTCCTGGGCCGGCAGCACGCTGGTCCACTCGAGATCGGCGGCGAGCCCGGCCCCCACCGTCTCGTCCACTCTCAGCCGGGCCCGATGAAGCGGCTCGAGCATCTCGACGCGGATCGGTCCACAGACGGACTCGAAGCACGGCCTCAGGGAGCGGGAGGCTCGCAGGTTGTATTGACGCCCCTTCCGGATGCAGACGAAGCCCGCGTCGACGACGTTCATGTTGTTGTAGACGCCGAGCGTGAGCTGGAGCGTGCCCTGGCCCTCCGGATCACTGGCGGCGAACCAGTAGCGATCGAAGAAGCGCGGATCGCTCGTCCCGACGTGATCGAAGGTCGTCGGCAGCATGTGCCAGAGGGTATCGTCCATCGGTGTGAGCATGGCGGCTCCACACTATCATCGGGCGTCGCGATGTCGAGAGAGATGTCGAGAGAAAGCATGTCGAGAGAGAGCGAGTCGAGAGAAGGAGACGAGATCCGAGCCCGTCTCACCCATTGGATCGCGGACCGCATGCCGGACGCGAGCGACCTCCGCCTGTCCGCGCTTCGAGAGCCGGGAGCGGGTCTCTCGAGCGAGACCCGGCTCTTCTCGATCCATTGGCGCGAGGCCGGCCAGCCCCGGACTCTCGACGCCGTGCTCCGATCGGCGCCGCGCGAGGAGGGCCCCTTCCCCGAATACGACCTCGGCATGCAGTTCGGCATCATGCGCGCCCTCGCTCGCGGCACCGGGATCGCCGTCCCCGAGGTCCTCTGGCTGGAAGAGGATCCGGAGGTCCTCGGCGTTCCCTTCCTGACGATGCGGGCCGTCGAGGGGCGGGCCCCGCTCGACTTCCCCTCCTATCACGGCGAAGGCTTCTACGCGGACGCCACGCCCGCGCAGCGACGGGCGATGTGGCGATCCACGATCGACGCTCTCGCCCGTCTGCACGAAGTCGACTGGAGGGCCCTCGGACTCGACTTCGTGCCGGGTGGCGGGCCGAAGCAGGATCCTGCAAGCCATCGCCTCGCCTACTGGCGGCGCTATCTCGACGAGTGGATCAAGGACGACCCCGGCGAAGTGATCCCCGTCTTCGACGAAGCGCTCGACTGGCTCGAGCGCCACTGCCCCGAGCCGGAGCGCGTCTCGCTCTGCTGGGGCGACGCGAAGCTCGGCAACGTCCTGTATCGCCGTGACGACCGTGAGGTGGCCGCGATCCTCGACTGGGAGCTCGCCCACATCGGCGAGCCCGGGGTCGATCTGGCGTCCCTTCGCATCTCCGATCTGCGCGCCCAGGATACGGCCGGCCGCTGCCTCGAAGGCACGCCTTCCGAGACCGAGCTGATCGCGGCCTACGAAGAGGCGAGCGGAGTGTCCGTACGACACTTCCACTACGACATGGTCTTCGCGACCTTCTGGCGCGGAGCGGTCGCACTCAAGGTGATGCGACGGATGAAGGCCCAGGGCGCGGACATCGACGACGGGCTCTTCGAGAACCACTTCCCCGTCCGCGTCCTGCGCGAGCTTCTCGCAGGATAGGACCCGGAGGATCGCCATTGGGCAGACTCGACGAGAAGGTCTCGATCGTGACCGGAGGGGGACGCGGAGTGGGGCGCGGCATCGCGCTGGCCCTCGCCCGCGAAGGATCCGCAGTCGCGATTCCCGAGCTCGATCCGGAGACCGCGCGCCGGACCGCCGACGAGATCCGGGCGCTCGGAGGCCGGGCTCTGGCGGTCCCCACCGACGTGCGGGATCGCACGCAGATCGAGGCCGCGGTCCGGGCGATCGAGGAGGCCTTCGGCCGGGTCGACGTCCTCGTGAACAACGCCCAGCTGCAACGCCAGCAGGTCTCCTTCGAGGACACCACGGACGACGACATGGAGGCCGTGCTCGGCTCCGGCGTTCTCGGGACCTATCGCTTCATGCAGGCCTGCCTCCCGCTCCTCCGGCTTCGCGGGGGCAAGGTGATCAACCTCGCCTCGGCAGCAGGCCTGGTGGGATACGCGGGCTGGACCTCCTATGCCGTGTCCAAGGAGGGCATCCGCGCGCTCACGAAGGTCGCGGCCCGAGAGTGGGGCCCGTATGGAATCCAGGTGAACGCCATCTGCCCGCTCGCCGAGACACCGGGCTCACGAGAGTGGAGCGCCGATCATCCGGAGCTCGCCAGGCAGATGCGGGAGACGATCCCGCTGGGCCGATTGGGCGACGCCGAGCACGACATCGGCCGGGCCGTGGTGTTCCTGGCGAGCGAGGACTCGAGCTACGTCACCGGCCTCACGATGATGATCGACGGCGGTCAGACGATCCTTCACTAGAGGCCGTTTCATGAAGCCCCACCGAGCGAGGGCCTGGATCAAGCGCGCTTCACCTCGACCACGGTCCAGCTCGCCTCGAGATCGCGGCTCGCCAACGCCATCGCCTCCTCGACCGAGCTCGCGGTCAACGTCAGCAGGCGCGTCCGGGGGCCGCCGGTCGCCTTCACACGCACGCGGAAGGGCTGTGGATCGAGCGAGTCCAGAGCCGCGATGTCCGCCGAGCCGGTACCGCGGGCTCCACCCTCGGTCGCCTGAGGGGCCGGCCCCTCCGCGGCCACTCCGGCGGCGGCGAGCAAGGTCCGATAGGCGGCGTCCGGCTCCTGGAGCATCAGCCCGAGGGTCCAGACCCGACGGCTCGACTCCCCGATCCGCTGTCGCCGAACGTGCCAGACCTCGGCTCGAACCCGCGACTCCCCCTTGCCCGGCACGTCGATCGCGATCTCGACGGATCGACCCGGCTCGAGCCAGACCTGCGAGAGGAGGCAGAGCCCTCCTTCGGAGATGTCCACGATCCTCGCGCGGAGCCTGCTCCGGCCCTCGAAGATCCGGCAATGCAATCGACACCGCGCTCGGGGTGTCCTCCGTCGCTCCTTCATGTCGATACCCAGTGACGCCGGGTTCCTGCTTCGAGTCCTGCATCGGAGTCGGAGCCGGCGGGCTTGAGCGCTTCCCGGGCCATTCCGATTCGACGATCGAAGCGAACGGTCCGAGCGGCGCCTCCAGGCCGAGCCGACGAGCGGAGCCGCAAGGAATCGGGCTCTCCCCGGCAGCCCGGCGGCAACGGGAGCGCGACCTGGCCTCACTTCTTCTGGACGGCCCACTCGGGCGCCTTCACCTTGTAGGGCATCTCGCGGCGATTCAGGACCTGGTTGAGGATGCGGGTATAGCCGGTCTTCGAGATCCGCCAGGCTCCGTCCTCCTTGCGGTACGCGTCGTCGTAGTAGACGAACATCTCGTCGACGAACTCCGCTCCCTGGTCGTAGAAGTAGTGGTACATCGCCCAGATCGCCGTCGCCTCGGTCTCGCTCTCGAGCGTGATCTCGGGCATCCCGGCCATCCAGTAGGCGATGATCCGGGCCTGCGGGTCGTGGGAATCGATCAGGAATTTCAGGAGCTTCTCGCGATCGTCGAAGACGTAGAGCCCATCCGAGTAGCTGGTGACCACGTCCTCCGTCAGCGTCTCCTTCAACATGTCGTGGTCGTTCAGGG
>CAYXLY010000361.1:0-5098 GCA_964466005.1 uncultured Spirochaetaceae bacterium
CGCCATGGCCGCCACGATCGCGGCGACGAGCGACTCGTAGATGTCCGCGCCCATGCCGGCCACGTCGCCCACGTTGTCGCCGACGTTGTCGGCGATCACGCCCGGGTTGCGGGGATCGTCCTCGGGGATTCCCTCGACGACCTTGCCGGCGATGTCGGATCCCACGTCGGCCGCCTTGGTGTAGATGCCCCCGCCGATCCGCGCGAAGAGCGCGATCGAAGAGGCGCCCACCGCGAAGCTGTGGAGCACGGTGCTGAGATGCGGATCGTCCGCGAAGAAGACGTAGAGCCCGCCGAGCCCCAGAAGCGCGCCCGCAGCGACCGAGAGCCCCATGACGGCTCCGCCGTCCAGGGCGGTGAGGAGGGCGTTGGCCTTCGAGCCCTCGCGAGCGGCCTGGCTGGTGCGCACGTTGGCGTAGGTGGCCGCCTTCATCCCGATGAAGCCGGCAAAGAGCGAGAGGAAAGCCCCGAGCACGAAGCAGAGTCCCGCGATCAGCCCCGTGCCCTGCGAGCGGAAGGCCAGGAAGAGGAAGCCGAAGACGACGAGGGAGTAGACCGCGAGGACCTTGTACTCGCGCACCAGGAAGGCCATGGAGCCCTCCCGGATGTAGCGAGCGATCATGTTCATCGTGTCCGTGCCTTCGGGCAGGGACTTGACGCGGAAGTAGAAGAAGGCCGCAACGGCCAGCCCGAGGACACCCGCAGCCAGGGGCGCCATGGTGAGTTGCGTGATCAGGTCATTCATCGTCGGTTCCATCCTGTCCGTTCAGACGAGCGAGGACACATCTGGTCGATCGCCGCCTGGGGCCTGTCCGGCACGATTCGGTCTCGGGAGACGGATTCGTGTGGACGCATGCGCGGTGCTCTCTCGGTGGGCTTTGCCCTCGTCGGGATCGGTCGAGTCGGCCGTGCTCGATCCTGCCCGGGAGCCCTCGCCCCAGCGAGAGCGGGCGCCCCTCGCTCTCGCGAGCTCGGACTGGGGCAGGCAGACAGCGCTCGCTCCTCGCGTCACGCCGCTCGAAATCCCCGCTCGGCAGGCTCGATTGGCGCGACGGACAAACGATCCCGGCCCGGTGAGTAGCGACTCCCGCGGGCGGAGGCAAGGAAATCCGCTTGAATGGGCAGGAGCTTGGACGAGGTCGCCCCGCCCGTGCGCCGAGGATCTCGGCGCGAGCCGCGGATCGGGGAGCTCGGCCCGGGTCGGCAGGGAGCCCTCGGGGACGAGGTCTGTCCCACTGGCGGGCGGAGACGGGGGGCGGGGCGGTGGCTGTGGCTGGGCGCTGGCTGTGCGACGGAAGCTACTCGGCGCCCAGGAAGCGGCCGAGCGTCGCGTTCAGCATCTCGTCGGTGCCGTAGATCTCCTCGACGCGGTCGCTGGCGATCAAGGTCTTCAGGACCTTCTTGCGGAGCTGCTTCGGGGAGCTCGACTCGAGGCCCGCCTCCGTGACCTCTCGAATCAGGCCCTCCACGTGCTCCTCCTCGACCTCGAGGACCTCTTCCTCCCGCATCTGGTCGACCGCCTCCCGGACGACGACCATCAGCTGCTGACCGAAGGGGCTGAGCGGCTCCGGCGGCTCGTCCTCCAGCGGGAGATCCTCGGAGTCGTCGTTTGCGATCGCCCTCAGGAGGGCCTTCAGGTCGGAGTCGGGGTCCATGCGTCTTCCTGGACGTCTCGCTGCGGCTCCGGTCCGACGAATGGAGAGGAGCCGTCGTCGTTCCGGACGTCGGAGTGGGGGAGGCGTAGGGCGGCGCGCAGCCCGATTGTAACGTCGCGGGAGAGATCGACCAGGCGGAGACCGGAATTCCGCTCGAGCGCTTCTAGAAGCTCCCCTGCGCGCCTCGCGTGATCTCGTCCACCCGGGTCCGCTCGGACTCGGAGAGCGTCCAGCCGATCGCCTTCGCGTTGGCCCGGACCTGCTCGGGGCTCGTCGCCCCGGCGATCACCGAGGCGACGCTGGGCTGCGAGGCCAGCCAGCCGAGCGCCAGATCGAGCAGATCGTGACCGCGCTCTCTCGCGAAGGCCTCGAGACGCTCGGCGATCGCGAGGTTCCGATCGCTCCCGAAGCGCGCGAAAGCGTCGAGCTCAGCCAGCCGCGTGCCCTCCCCGAAGTCCTCGCCCCGACGATACTTCCCGGTCAGCACGCCACTGGCCAGCGGGAAGTAGGGAAGGAAGCCGATTCCGTACGTCTCGCAATGCGGCACGAGCTCGCCCTCGACCTCGCGCCGGAGCAGGCTCCACTCGTTCTGCAGACTGGCGAACCGGGGTCTCCCCTTCTGGTCGTGCGACGCCTTCAGCCGCGCGAGCGAGAAGTTCGAGCAACCGATCTCTCGGACCTTGCCCGATCGCCTCAGCTCATCGAGCGCCGCGAGCGTCTCGTCGATCGGGGTGCTCGGGTCCGGGAAGTGGATCTGGTACAGGTCGATGAAGTCGGTTCGAAGACGCGCGAGGCTCGCCTCCGCCGCCTCGAGGATGGCCTCCCTCCGCCCCCATCCCCCGTCCTGCGATCCACGACTGCGGGCGAGGCCGCCGAACTTCGTGGCGATCCGAACCGAGCTCCTTCGACCTTCGAGCACCTCCCCGAGAAAGGACTCGGAACGGGTCCCGCCGTAGAGGTCGGCCGTGTCGAAGAAGTCGATCCCGACGTCGAGGGCGGCCTCGACCACGGCGCGCGTCGCGTCGAGATCGATCTTCATGCCGAAGTTGTTGCATCCGAGGCCGAGCACGCTCACCTCGAGCTGCGAGCTTCCGAGTCGTCGCTTCTCCATCGATACCTCCCCCTCTCTCGATGCTCAGAGCCCGCCGATCTCTCGAGCGCTCCGCCGTCCGCGCTGATCACCCGCCGTCGCGGAAGCCTCCTCCGAGGGTCTTTCTCTTGGTTCCCAGCGGGCTAGTGTGGAGCTCCGGAAGCCCGGCCGCCGCCGCTCGCGTCGACCGCCCGACGCTGGCTCGGAGCGCCCGGCCTGGATCGCCGCCCATGCGCGTCGCGAGGCGGAGCGCCTGCGAGCCGGGCCTGCGAGCCGGGCGGGGTACAGGTGCAGTGCTTCCCAGACGGCTATTTCAGCCCTGCAGAGCCTCGCGCCCTGTAGAGCCTTCCGCCCTTCGGCGTCCTGTGCAATCGGGGACGGAACCAACCTCAGGAGAACGACTCATGACATACCGAGTGATCCAGTGGGCCACGGGCGGAATCGGCCGTGCCGCCATCGAAGGAATCGCGTCCCACCCCGAGCTCGAGCTCGCGGGCGTATGGGTCCACAGCGCCGAGAAGGCGGGACGGGATGCCGGCGAGATCGCGGGCTGCGGGCCGCTCGGCGTCGCGGCGACGACGGATGTGGAGGCGCTTCTCGCCCTCGAGGCCGACTGCGTCCTCTACTCCCCGGTGGTCGCCCACAAGCCCGATCTGATCCGCATCCTCGAGTCGGGGAAGAACGTCGTCACTCCCCTGAACTGGTTCTACCGCGGACATCGGGACTGGTCCGACATCGAGGCCGCCTGCCAGAAGGGGGGCGTCACCCTCCACGGCACCGGGATCCATCCGGGAGGCATCACCGAACGCTTCCCCCTGATGGTCTCCGCCCTGAGCCGGAGCGTGACCCACGTCCGCGCGGAGGAGTGGTCGGACATCCGGACCTACGGAGCGCCTCATGTCGTCGGTGAGATCATGCTCTTCGGCAAGACGCCCGAGGAGGCGGAGCAGAGCGTGATGGTCCACATGCTCGGCGACGGATTCTGTCAGTCGATCGACATGGTCGCCGACGCGCTCGGCTTCGACCTCGATCCCGAGAAGCGCACGAAGCACGAGGTCTCCGTCTCCAGGGAGCCGGTCGACTCGCCCATCGGTGTGATCGAGCCGGGCCGGGTGACCGCGCAGCGCTTCACCTGGGAGGGGACCGTCCGGGGCGAGACCGTCATCGAGGTGCGCACCAACTGGTTCATGGGAACGGAGGCCTTCGAGGCGGGCTGGAGCTTCGGCCCGAAGGGCGAGCGCTTCGAGGTCGAGGTCCAGGGCGATCCGTCGTCGCTGGTGACCTTCAATGGCTGGCATCCCAAGTCGATCGAGGAAGGCCTCGAGCGCAATCCGGGCATCGTGGCGACGGCCATCCACGGCGTGAGCGCGATCCCCGCGACCTGCGACGCGGCGCCGGGGATCGCGAGCTACCTCGACCTGCCCTTCGTCACCGGAAGAGCCGCGCCGGAGCTCTCGAGGGCCCCCCGATGATCCTCGACCGCTTCAAGCTGACGGACAAGGTCGCGATCGTCACCGGCGGCGGTAAGGGCATCGGCCGCGGCATCGCGTGGGCCTTCGCAGAGGCGGGTGCGCACGTCGTCGCCGCCGCGAGGACGCAATCCGACCTCGACGAGACGGCCCGGGGCGTGGAGGAACGGGGGCGTCGAGCGCTGACCGTGCCGACCGACGTCACCCGCACCGAGGATCTCGAGCGGCTCGTCTCGGCCACGATCGAGGAGTTCGGGAAGATCGACATCCTCGTCAACAACGCGGGGGGGACCGGACCGCGCGCCGCCCTCGACACGAGCGAACGCTTCTTCGAGCAGGCGCTGCGCATGAACGTGACGCAGGCCTTCCTGCTGACACGGATGGTCGTGCCCCGAATGGTCGAGACCTCTGGCGAGGGCGCGATCGTGAACATCTCCTCGCGCTCGAGCGACATGGTGCAGACCTCCTTCGTCGCCTACGCGGCGGGCAAGGCGGCCCTCAACATGATGACGCGCAACATGGCGCCCGAGTTCGCGCCCAAGGTCCGCATCAACGCGATCTCCGTGGGCGGCGTCGCCACCGAGGCGCTCGACGTCGTGCTGACCGACGATGCGCTCCGTGAGCAGTTCAACGCGAACACGCCCATGAAGCGACCCGGCACGGTCGAGGACATCGCCGCCTGCGCGCTCTATCTCGCGTCGCCGGCGGCGGGCTGGGTGACGGGGAAGATCTTCCAGGTCGACGGCGGAACGGAGTGCCCCTCGATGGGCGTGCCCGTGCCTCCACTCTGAGGGCGCCCTTCCCGATCGGGGCGGCGGCTCGGTCCCGAGCGGTCCCGGACCGGGCTCGCAGGCGCGCACGCCGCACGCCGCAGGCTGTCAGAAG
>CAYXLY010000362.1:0-5085 GCA_964466005.1 uncultured Spirochaetaceae bacterium
CCCCGAGAAGACGTGCTCGAGGCCGTCTCGGTCCAGCCGGCGGTCGACCTCGCTTCGCCTGGCCATGCACCGCAGCTCTGGCGTCAGCTGAGGGTGCTCGGCCGGGCGGGACTGCGTGTCTCGGCGGAGCATTTCGCTTCGGATTGCGAGCAGGCGGCGCTGCGTCTGCGACTCGCGAAGCTCGTCTGGATCCAATCGAGCCCGCCCGTGACCCGGGTCGCCGAGATGGATCCGCCCGCGGAGGAGGGGAGCGGAGCCGAGGCGGAGCCCCGGGTCTCGATGGTCGATCTCGCGCATCTGGGACCGTTGGTGGGAGACGCGCCTCCGGAGCGGGCCTCGTCGCTCCGGGCGCGACCCGGCTCCGACGGTCTCCTACGAGCGATCCGAGCCATGATCGTCGGTGGCGTACCGGCGGTGAACGTGTGCGCGGCGAAGGAGCTGGCCCAGGAGCTCTTCACCTATGGTGGAGCGGGCATCTTCTTCACTCGGGACCGCTATGCCGACGTGCGCGCCCTGGCCCTGGACGACTTCGACGCAGCCAGCGATCTGATCGCGCGAGGCGAGGCGGACGGCTATCTCGTCGCTCGCAGCGGCGCCTCTCGGGATGCCATCCTGGCCCACGGCGTGGGCGTCTTCATCGAGGGCCGCTATCTGGCCGGAATCGGCGCGATCCTGCCCCACGAGCCCGAGAACGCCGCCGAGATCGCCTCGCTCTACGCGTTGACCCGTTATGTCGGCGAGGGCGTGGGCAGCCAGATCGTGCGTCACGCGATCGAGCGCGCTCGCGCGGAGGACCTGGACTATCTCTTCAGCTGTACGACCTCGGACCGCGTCCAGCGCTTCTTCGAGCGCCATGGATTTCGCATCGTCTCTCAGGACGAGGTCCCGGCGGCGAAGTGGGTCGACTACGACGCGGAGAGGCGCTTGCGGGTGCGTTGCCTTCGGCTCGATCCCTGATCTCGGGCCCTGCCGGGCGGGGTCGGGGCGGGATCGACGCCGGCCGCCCGATTGCCCGTCGGAGCGCTCCGGACATGGCCCGAGGGCTTCCGTCTGGAGGTCCGGGACGCGAAGGTCCCGGAGCGGCCTGTAAGCCGGGTTCTGTTCCGAATCCGGGTTGCCCCGGAGCCGGCGAAGGTCATTCCTCTAGGCCAGCCATTGCTGACTGGCTCGAGCACTCTCACCCGGATGCCCCGCCCTGACCGAGGCCATGGCGTTCGAGCGGACCGCCCTCGACGGCATCCCTATTCGAGCTTGCTCCGGGAGGGGCTTGCCCCGCCGCCGGTCACCCGGCTGTCGCGCGTGGGCTCTTACCCCACGATTTCACCCTTACCTGTGCTCTCCTCCGGGGAGAAGGGCCATCGGCGGTGTGGTTTCTGCGGCGCTTTCCCTCGGGTCACCCCGGGTCGGTGTTACCGACCTCCCTGTCCTGCGGAGCCCGGACTTTCCTCCCGTGAACGATGCGTGTTCACCGGCGACCTTCCAGCCACCTCCGGCGGGCGGCGAGAGCCTATCGCTCTGCCGGACGGAGAGCCAATCGGGCGCTCCATGACCCTGAGTCGCGCAGTGAT
Source organism: uncultured Spirochaetaceae bacterium (assembly GCA_964466005.1). Lineage (GTDB taxonomy): Bacteria > Myxococcota_A > UBA9160 > UBA9160 > UBA4427 > UBA4427. The sequence goes on from CAYXLY010000362.1 coordinate 1,569, forward strand.
CAGGCATCGACACCAGTTCTGAATTGCAATACCGATGAGTATCTATTAGATACTTACCTCATGACAGAGACGCATGCCCGGCTCGATCACGGACTCGAGAAGGCGCGGCCCCGAAAGGCTCCGGTTGCGACGGACGAGTCCGCGCCGAGAGCCGAGATCCTGCGGCCGGCGCAGATCTTCGATCCCGTGGCCCGGGCGCTCGACGTGATCGGAGATCGCTGGAGCCTGGTGTTGATCCGCCAGCTCCTGACGGGCGCGAGGGGCTTCCAGGATCTGCGCGTTCGGACGGGCATCGCGCCCAAGGTGCTCTCGAGCCGGCTGCGCGAGATGCGCACCAAGGGCTTCATCGATACCGAGCCCCAGGGCCATCGCCAGATCTACCGCGTGACCGACAAGGGCCGCAGCCTCGAGCCCATCATCGCTTCGATCGCCCGCTGGTGGGTCCACGAGGGCATCAGCGCGCTCGAGATCGATGCGACCCGCTTCACGGAGACCTCGGCCCTCTCCGTGCTCGAGTCGCTCCCGAGCCTGCTCCGCGAGGAGCGAGCCCGCGACGCCGCTCCGGTCGTCTTCGAGATCCGTCTGAGCGGCGAGGGCGGAGGCGTCTGGACCGTCGCGATCGCGGAGGGCCGGTGCGAGGTCCGGTCCGGGTTCGCCGAGGGCGCGGATGTCCGGTACACGGCATCGGCCCGGGACTGGTGTGCCGTCGCGTTGGGTCTGCTGGACGCGAAGGAGGCGGTGCGTCGGGGGCTCCTTCACAAGGAGGGCGGGCCCCAGGCGATGGACGAGTTCTTTCATCAGATCGCGCGACCGGGACAGGATGGATCCCGCCCCGGTCAGGGAGACAGACGATGATTTCTTTTGGCATGACCGAGGAGCAGGAGCTGGTTCGAGACGCGATGCGCGAGTTCGCCGCGGAGGCGATGCGGCCGATCGCGCGCGAGTGTGACGAGCGCTCGACGATCCCCGACGACTTCCTGGAGACGGTGTGGTCGTTGGGTCTCACGACCACGCAGATTCCCGAAGCCTTCGGTGGCGCGGGCGAGGCGCGGTCCCTGGTGACGAACGCCATCCTGCTCGAGGAGCTGGCCTTCGGCGACGCCTCGCTCGCGATGGCTGCCCTGGCCCCTTCGCTCTTCGTGAACGCGCTGCTCGATCACGGGACGGAGGACCAGCGCGAGGCGTGGCTGCCTCGCTTCTGCGGCGACTCGTTCACGACCGGATCACTCGCAGTCTGCGAGCCCGGCGCCTTGTCCGACGCGAGTCGCCCGCGCACCGTCGCGGAGCCGAAGGGAGACGCCTTCATCCTCTCCGGCCGGAAGACACTCGTCACGCTCGGCGACCGGGCTCGACATTTCCTGGTGACCGCGCAGCTCGGCGACGATCTCGCCGCCTTCATCGTGGATCGGGACGCGAGCGGACTGCGCGTCGGCGAGCCCGAGAAGAACATGGGGCTCCGGGCGCTCCCGACGACCGGTCTCGAGCTCGAGCGGGTCGAGGTCGGCTCCGAATCCCTGCTCGGAGGCGCGGCGGGCGCCGACGTTCACGCGATCCTGAATGCCTCGCGAGCGGGGCTCGCGGCCGTGATGCTCGGCGTCTCGCGCGCGGTCCTCGAATACTGCATTCCCTACACCAAGGACCGGGTCGCCTTCGACGAGCCGATCGCGAAGAAGCAGGCGATCGCCTTCCGCCTGGCGGACATGCACATCGAGCAGCACGCGATGCGGATGCTGGTGTGGCAGGCGGCGAGCCTGCTCGAGCATGGAGAGGACGCCACCAAGGCCGCCTGGCAGGCTCGGTCCTACGCCGCCGAAAAGAGCATGTGGATCGCCGACAACGGCGTCCAGGTGCTCGGTGGCCACGGATTCATTCGGGAGCATCCGGTCGAGATGTGGTTCCGCAACGCGCGGACGCTGGGCGTGCTCGACGGCGGCGTGACCCTCTGATCCTTCGCGACCCGACGCCTGATCGAACCCTCGATCCGGCCCCCGACCCGAAGAGCGCGGCCGACGCAGTCCGGCCGAGAGGAGAATGATCCATGATCGACTTCCGACTGACCGAGACCGACGAGAAGATCCTCGAGCGAACCCGCCAGGAGGGGCTCATCTGTCGCCGCTATGCGCGCGAGTTCGACGAGAACGAGATGGAGATGATTCCCGACCTCTTGCCCGAGGCGGAGGAGTTCTTCGCGAGCGCGCCGGAGCTGCCGAAGCCGGGTCCCGAGGACACCCAGGGCCCGGTGATGATGAGCCTGCAGGCGATGGCGAGCTATTGGGGGGACTACTCGGTCCGGCTGCGCCGGCCGATGCGAGGAGGCCTGGGCAACGCCGCGCTCGCCGCTGCCGGCACGGATGAGCAGAAGGCCCGGTGGGGCGATCTCCTCCTCTCCATGGCGATCACGGAGCCGGGCTGTGGCTCCGATCCTTCTCGAGTCCAGACGACCGCGGTCCTCGACGAGGCGACGAACGAGTGGATCCTGAACGGAGAGAAGATCTTCGTCACGACCGGCATCCGCGCGCAGGGTGTGGTCCTCTGGGCCACGATCGACAAGAGCGCAGGACGTGCGGGGATCAAGTCCTTCCTCGTCGAGAAGGGAACGCCCGGGTTCGAGGTGCCTCACAAGGAGAAGAAGCTGGGGATCCGGGCGGACGACACCGCTGCCTACGTCTTCCGGGATTGCCGGATCCCGCGCGAGAACCTCCTCGGCCTCGACGAGTCGATTCCCAAGAAGAGCTCGGGCGGGTTCCGCGGCGTCATGAAGACCTTCAACATGACCCGGCCGCTCACGGGGGCCATGGGTCTCGGCATCGCCGAGGCCGCGCTCGACCTCACACGCGACGAGCTCGAGGCCGCGGGAATCGACCTCGACTACTCCGCGGGACCGGGCGGTCTGGGCCGGCTCTCGGCGGCGGCGGATCGCTTCATGAGGCTCGAGGCGCTCTTCGAGGCCTCGAAGCTGACGGTGCTGCAATGCTGCTGGATGGCAGGGGAGGGGCTCCCGAACAACCTCGAGTCCTCGGTCTGCAAGGCCCATGCAGGCTCCGCCGTCCGACAGATCACCCAGGGCTGCATCGAGATCCTCGGCGCCATGGGCATCTCCCGCGAGCACCTGATCGAGAAGTGGATGCGGGATTGCCGGATCACCGACATCTACGAGGGGACCGGTGAGATCCAGAGGCTGATCATCGCGCGCGGTCTTCTCGACTACACGCGGGCCGATCTCAAGTAGGCCGGCCGATCCCGACGCGGGCCGATCTCGCACGGACAACCGGCCCGGCCTCGGCCGGCCGGGGGGCCGCCACCTGCGCGTCCGGGGCGCGACCCGACGCTGGCATCCCGATCGCAAATCGGGAGTGTGGCGGGGAATGCGGCCGGGAGCGTGGAGTGATCGGGGATGGCCTGGAAGAAGCCTCGAGAGAAGCTCGCCAGGGCTTTGGCACCCGCGGACATCGTCCTGGACGGTGATCGGCCGGCCGGATCCGGGGCCTCAGGGCCTTCGATCCGGATCCAGTCGTGC
>CAYXLY010000363.1:0-5085 GCA_964466005.1 uncultured Spirochaetaceae bacterium
ATGCCCTGGATCCCTTCGTCTCGCTCTCGGTCGCGGCGGCCGCCACGAGTCGACTCCGCCTCCATACCAACATCCTCGTCCTGTCGTACCGGAACCCCTTTCTCGCCGCGAAGGCGATCGCGAGTCTCGATGCGGTCTCCGGAGGTCGCGTCATCGTGGGCGTGGCTGCGGGCTACCTGGTCGACGAGTTCGAGGCTCTCGGAGCGCCCTTCGAGGAGCGCAACGATCGCTCCGACGAGGCTCTGGTCGCCATGAAGGAGGCCTGGCGAGGAGACTCCGTCGAGATGAAGGGGTCGGGCTTCGACGCCCGGGGAAACACGATGCGCCCGACCCCGATCCAGAGGCCCCACCCACCGATCTGGGTGGGAGGCAATGCGCCTCGCGCGATCCGTCGCGCCGTCGAGCATGGGCAGGGCTGGAGCCCCTTTCCCCTGCCTGCGGCCGGAGTCGGGCGCACGCGCAGTGCGGCGATCGAGTCCGTCGAGGATCTGCGACGGGGGATCGAGCGGATGCACACGGAGGCCCGGAGACAGGGGCGCGAGGAGCCTTTGGACGTGAACTTCGTGCCCTTCGGGCTCGCCATGAACCGGCGACGCCCGCTGGAGGTCGACGCCCTTCGCGAGCAGATCGCCGCGCTGGAGTCGGCGGGCGTGACGTGGCTCTCGGTCGGGATGCCGACCGCGAGCCGCGAGGCCTATCTCGACGGTCTCGCGGAGTTCTCGGAGCTCTTCATGGATCGTTGAGATCGGCCGGTCGTGTGTGCCGGCTTCGGCTCTCGCTCTCCACGCCGCGCGGCGGCAGCCAGGAAGGAGAAGACGGGCCCGAGAGAGGAGGGGGCCCGGATCGAGACTGGATGGATGCGGAGGACGGGCGGATTGGCGGGTGAAAACCCCGCATGAGTGGAAGGCCGGAGGGGCGATGCGGGAGGAAGCCCCGATGGCGGGCGGACCGGCTCCCGGATCAGGCGCGGCCAGACTCGCTTGAAAAGCGGTCGCATAGATCCGATCCTGTCCGCCAGGCGTGCTCGTCTCGTTCAGGTCTACGGAGCCTGCGTCCGAAGAAACGAGCGCGGGGGGACGTCGGCAGTCGGCTCCATCCGGCTGGAATCATCCCCGGGTGTCCCCGCCACGGCATGGAACGGGAGTGCGAAGCATCGATGAAGCAGGCGGTCTTCCTGTTCGCCCTTCTCATGGGGACGTGGCTCCTGCTCTCCGGTCACTTCGAGCCCATGCTCGTGACCTATGGCGTCCTCTGCTCCGCGGGCGTGGTCGCCCTCGGAGCCCGTCTGCGCATCGTCGATGCGGAGGCCTTGCCCGTCGATCTGGCGCTCCGTTTTCCGAGCTACCTGCCCTGGCTGTTCAAGGAGGTCGTGCTGTCGAACCTGGCCGTGGCGCGAGTGATCCTGGATCCCGCGCTCCCGATCCGGCCTCGGGTCCTGCGTGTGACGGCGAGCCAGGAGTCGACGATCGCCCAGGTCGTCTACGCGAACTCGATCACGCTGACGCCCGGGACGATCACCTTGGACGTGCGCAACGGACAGCTCCTGGTGCACGCGCTGACGGATCATTCGGCACGGCAGCTGCTGGGGGGCGAGATGGATCGGCGGGTGGCCCGACTCGAGGCGAGGTCCAGCGGGCTCCAACCCGGGTCGGCGTCGTGAACATGTTCGCGATCACCATGATCGGCGTGCTGATCACGATGCTCCTGGCGCTCGTCCGCGCGTTTCTCGGGCCCACGGTCTTCGACCGGGTCCTGGCGGCGAACATGTTCGGCACCAAGACGGTCCTCCTGATCGCCGTGAGTGGATTCCTCGCCGGGCGACCGGAGTGGCTCGACCTCGCGCTGCTCTATGCCCTGATCAACTTCATCGGGATGATCGCTCTCCTCCGGTTCAGCAAGTTCGACAATCTCGCGAACGACCTCGCGAACGACCTCGCGAACGACCTCGCAGACGACGAGCGGAGCCGATCGTGGGAGCGCTGATCGACGCCGCGAGCTGGCTCCTCCTGCTGGCCGGGAGCGCATTCTGCGTGATCGGAGGGGTCGGGATGATCCGGCTGCCGGATTTCTACACCCGTGGCCACGCCGCGAGTCTCACGGACACGCTGGGGGCGACGCTGATTCTCCTGGGGCTGGCTCTGCAGTCGGGAGTGAACCTCGTCACGGTGAAGCTCGTGTTCATCCTCCTCTTCATCTACCTGACGAGTCCGACGGCCGCTCATGCACTGGTGAAGGCGGCCTATGCCGGCGGGGTCGCGGCTCCGGGCGTCGAAGGAGACCCGGAAGCCGCGGAGGGCTCGATGTCGGATCGCGGCGGCGCGTGCTGATGCAGGAGGTGAGCCCGATGTCGTCGATGGTCGAGATGATCCTGTTCGCCTTCTTGATCCTCCTCACGATCCATATCGCCACACTCAGGAACCTCTTCGCTGCGGCGATGCTATTCGGCATCTTCAGCCTCCTGTCGGCGGGCCTGCTCACGCTCATGGACGCCGTCGACGTCGCCTTCACGGAGGCGGCCGTCGGGGCGGGCATCGCGACGGTCCTGATCCTCGGTGCGCTCGGCCTGACGACCTCCGAAGAGAAGCCGCGTCTGATTCACGGAGCCTGGGCGAAGGTCGTGGTGATCTCTACGGGCCTGATGCTGGCCTACGGGGTGCTGGACATGCCGGCCTACGGCGATCCGGACGCGCCGATCCATCGGCACGTGGCGCCCCACTACATCGAGGCCTCCGAGGAGGAGATCGGCATCCCCAACGTCGTGACCTCGATCCTCGCCAGCTATCGAAGCTATGACACCTTCGGCGAGACGACGGTCGTACTGACGGCTGCAGTGGGTGCGCTGCTGCTGCTCGGCGGAGCGAAGCCGAAGCCTCGGACGGTCGGAGACCCGGCTTCCGACGGGGAGGAGGCGGAGTGAGCCCTCTCTCCGAACGCAAGATGCGTGTCCAGGAGAAGATCGTCCTCCGGATCGTCGGAAAGGGTCTGATCCCCTTCATCCTTCTCTTCGCGCTCTACGTACAGTTTCACGGCGATTATGGGCCCGGGGGAGGCTTCCAGGCAGGCGTGATCTTCGCCGCCGGACTCATCCTCCACGGTCTCATCTTCGGGCTCGACGAGCTTCGCCGGGCCGTTCCCCCCCTCGTGGTGGAGATCGGGATCGCGATCGGTGCGCTTCTCTACGGGGGCGTGGGGGTCGTGGCGATGTTCCTCGGCGGCGAGTTCCTGAGCTACGGCGTGCTGGACCCGCACGATCCCGCCCACGGCCAACACCTCGGGATCTTGTGGGTCGAGCTGGGAGTGGGCATCACGGTCGCCTTCGTGATGCTCGGCATCTTCTATGCGTTCGCGGGAAGGTCCCAGCGGTGATCGCGAATATCGTCGCTCATTGGAGCTACCTGTGCTGCGTCGCGCTGATGATGATCGGCCTCTACATCATGATCGCCCACGGGAACCTCGTGAAGAAGGTCATGGGGATGAACGTCTTTCAGACCTCGGTGATCCTGCTCTACGTCTCGATGGGAAAGATTCGAGGCGGTACGGCGCCGATCTTGATCGAGGGCGCGAAGGACGTCGTCTACTCGAATCCCTTGCCCCACGTGTTGATGCTCACGGCGATCGTCGTGGGTGTGGCGACCTCCGCGCTGGGACTGGCGCTCGTCGTCCGGGTCAAGGAGGCCTACGGGACGGTGGAGGAGGACGAGATCGCAGCCCTCGATCGTGAGGACGACCGGGCGGAGGCGACGAGATCCGGTTCATGACCAGTCTGGAATCCCATCTCCCGGCGCTCCAGGTCCTCCTCCCACTGCTGGGAGCGCCGCTCTGCTTCCTGCTCCGGCGCGAGTCGATCGCGAGCGCATTCGCGGTCGGCGTGAGCTGGCTCTGCTTCGCCATCTCGTTGGGGCTTCTCGGTCAGGTGATCGACGGAGACGTCGTCACCTACGAGTTCGGTGGCTGGCCCCGGCCCTACGGGATCGAATACCGGGTGGACATCATCAATGCCTTCGTTCTCGTCACGGTCTCGGGGCTCTCCGCCGTCGTGTTCGCGGCCGGGACGGGTTATGCCCGTCGTCGGATTCCGGTCGGACGGGAGTACCTCTTCTATTCGGCCGCTCTGCTCTGCCTGACCGGCCTGCTCGGCGTGACGATCACCGGGGACCTGTTCAACGTCTTCGTCTTCCTCGAGATCTCTTCGTTGGCCTCCTACATCCTGATCGCGCTCGGGCAGAAGCGTCGCGCCCTGATGGCTGCGTACTCCTACCTCATCATCGGCACGATCGGGGCCACCTTTCTCCTCGTCGGCATCGGGTTGATGTACGACCTGACGGGCACGCTGAACATGGTCGACATGTCCGAGCGGCTCCCCGACGTGGAGCGGAACCGGACCCTGCTCGTGGCTCTGGCCTTCGTGGTCGTCGGGATCAGCACCAAGCTGGCGGTGTTCCCGCTCCATCAGTGGCTGCCCAACGCCTACAGCTTCGCGCCCCCGGTCGTGTCGGCCTTCCTCGCCTCGACGGCGACCAAGGTCTCGTACTACCTCCTGATCCGATTCACGATCGGCCTCTTCGGCTTCTCCTTCGTGTTCGAGACGGTGGGAGTCGACCGACTGATGATGCCCCTGTCCGTGCTCGCGATGTTCGTCGGCTCGATCGCCGCGATCTACCAGACGGACATGAAGCGTCTCCTGGCCTTCTCGAGCATCGCTCAGATCGGCTACATGACGCTGGGGTTCTCGCTCGCCACGACGGCGGGCCTGGCTGCCGGAATGATCCACCTCTTCAATCACGCCCTGATGAAGGGAGCGCTCTTCCTCGTGGCGGCCTGCGTGACGTGGCGCATCGGCGCGACGCGGATCGAGTCCATGAGGGGGCTGGGACGAAGCATGCCCTGGACCATGTCCGCGCTCGTCGTGTCCGGGCTGGCCCTGGTGGGCGTGCCTGGCACGGCGGGCTTCGTCAGCAAGTGGGCGCTCGTGTCCGCCGCGCTGGAGAGGGAGGCGGTGTTCCTGGCGTTCCTGGTGATGGCCAGCTCCCTGCTCGCCATGGTCTACGTCTGGCGTCTCGTCGAGACCGTCTACTTCGGCGAACC
>CAYXLY010000364.1:0-5084 GCA_964466005.1 uncultured Spirochaetaceae bacterium
GACGCCGGCCGGCCCACTCACGTTGATCTCCGGTCGGACCGCCAGGGCCGCGTCGGGCAAAACGGCGAGCCCGACCAGGACCAGGACTGCCAGTCCGGAGAGATTCCTCATCTGCTCTTCGACCTCCCACCGAGCGTGTACGGGAGACATAGGCAGAATCGGCCCGATTGGTTACCCGCCTTCGCGTCGCCGACGATCCGACCGCCGCCGCGAGTGTCTCGCGATCTCGCGGCTTGTTCCCTGGCAATTCCTTCGCGATCCTGCTCTCGTCGGGTCACGATCCGCGGCGACGATCGCCCAGCCGTTGCGGGCTCCGGAGAGACCCGGAGAGATCGGGACGCTCTGCTCTCTGCGACCGACGTGAGGACGATCTTCGATGGGCACCCGTCGACGCGACCGCGCGAATCCTCTCCGAAGCCGCTCGGCGAGCCCTCTTCGGACCCCGCTCGCTTGTGCCCTGGTCGGCCTCGCCGTCGTCTGTATCTCCGGGTCCTGTGCCTCCGGAGCCCGCGATCCGCTGCAGATCGAGGGGGTGCACCGCTTCCGGCTCTCGGTCGGTGAGCTCGCGGGGACCCGGATCACCGCCTGGGAGGCCGGTGCCGAGGGGGCGCGACGCCTCATCTTCGTCCATGGCACGCCGGGCTCTGCCGCCATGTGGCGCCGCTATCTCGCCGACCCCGTTCCCGGACTGCACGCCATCGCGTTCGACCGGCCAGGCTTCGGACGGACACGCCCCCCCGCTGCGCTCGTCTCCTTCGAAGCCCAGGCAGCCGCTCTGGAGCCGCTGCTCGCGCCGTCCAGACGGGGGGGATGGCCGATCCTCGTCGGCCACTCGCTCGGAGGGCCGATCATCGCCCGGGCGGCCGCCGATCATCCCGACCGGGTCGCCGGGCTCGTCATCCTCGCGGGATCCCTCGATCCCACGCTCGAGAGACCGCGCTGGTTCAACCATCTCGCCGACTGGATGCCCGTCCGGCTCCTGCTCGGAGAGGCACTGCGACACGCCAACGACGAGATCCTCGCGGCCCCACGCCATACCCGCGAGCTCGCCGGCGTCCTCGATCGCGTGCGCTGCCCCGTCGTCATCCTGCACGGAACCGAGGACTCACTGGTCCCCTACGAGAACGTCCGCTTCATGCAGAAAGCCTTCGTGAATGCCGCCTCGGTCGAGATCGTCTCGCTCGAGGGGGCCGACCATTTCATTCCCTGGACCCACGAGCAGCGGGTCCGGGACGCGGTCGAATCGCTCGCACGGGAATCGATCCGACGAGAGACGAGGAATCGAGGTGATCGCATCTCGGAGCGAGCGGGCTGGGGGCCCGCCGACGCCGACCGACCCAGCTGACCGACGTTCATTCCTGCGTCGCGGGCGGCAGAGACGGAAGCTCTTCGACCAGCTCCAGGACGCTGCTCTCGCGCTTTCCGACGAAACCGAAGAAGCGGAGCTCCTCGACGGTCCGTTCGAGCACGCGACCTCGACCCGGCACGAAGCCCAGCTCGATCGTGACCCGAGCCTTGGCGATCGGCACGTCGACCTCGCGAGAGAGATCGACTCGCACGACATCGAATCGTCCCGCTCGAGTCTCGAGCGATTCCCGCCCCACAAGGCGCACCGTGTGCACGCATTTGCCGCTCGCCTCCCGAGAGCCGTCACTGGTGTCATAGACCACGACCTGGCTGACGAATCGGGTTTCCTCTCCTTCGATCAGACGGGCAGGCAGCAGGATCGTGGGCGGATCGTAATCGATCCGATGGCCGGCCTGATGATCCCAATGGCTGAGGATCCGGATGCTGCCGTCGTCGGCGCGTTCGAGGAGAGCCGCCGAGACGCCGGGGACCTCGACTCGAACCCGGCTCGCCTGCCCCCGAACGGGCGTTCGCGACCAGGACACCGTCTCCCAATCGCCTTCCTTCGCATGCCTCAGTCGGAAGCTCGCGCGACGAGGCTCGAAGGGAAGAAGATCCCCCGCAGCGATGGGCGCCTCGGGCGAGTCGGCTCGAGCCGGATCCGGCTGGCCCATCCCGACCGACACCAGGGAGAGGCAGACGAGAAGTCGCCAGGAAGAAGCCGCCCTCCTGAACCGACCTTTCTCCGTCTCCGACGAGCTCGATCTCGCTCTAGACGCTCTCCTCGTTCTTCCCGAGTCGGTCCATTCGCTCATCCACCCACCTCCCGACGTCGAACCATGGCTCGGGCCACTCCGATCGGATCATTCGTCGACGGATCCCGAACCGGGGCGAAGATCGAGAGCCCGACGGATCGGGTCGCCTCGTCGAAGACCAGTCGACTGTGCGACAGCCTTCCCGTCTCGACGCATTCCCTCCACCATTTCTCGTCTCCGTAGAAGAAGTGTTCGGCCATCCGCGACTGACAGACGACCAGGCCGCGAAGATCCGTCACGATGATCTCCTCGAAGTCCTCGTGCTCGCGTACCAGCAGCTCGAGCGCACGGCCGCAAGCGCTGTCCGTATGCGTCTCCACGATCCCTGCTCCTTCCTCCGAGGCCTTCCAGCGCCGTTCGAGGGCGGTCCGTCTCGCGAAGCTGGGCGACGAGGTCGCGTTGGCTGCGACCACGGCATCGGTGATGACCACGTCCTGGAGCTTGACGATCAGGATCTCGACATCGTGGTCCAGCCTGTCCTCGAGAGTCCGTCGCGAGTCCGTCGCGAGGGAGGGATGGCTCGACCAGTCGAACTCGATTCGCCCGGGGCGGTACCGGGTCCGGGGAGATTCGGCGACCCCGCAGGCGCTCTGCATCATGAGGAGGCTCAGAAGAGCTAGGAGGCTCGCTTCGGTGAATCGTTTCTGCATGACCGATCGAGCTCCTGGGACCGAGCGGTCGCGCCACTCACTCCGATTCTTGCGCTCCGAGCGAATGCAGGCCGGTCGAACCTCGCGCGCCGCGGAGCTATTCCGAGTCGCCGCAAGAGGCCGTCTCGCAGAATCGGATCGAGCCGAAGCGTGCTCGCGCCCGGCTGTCCGAGTTGTCCGCGTCCGTCATGATCGCGATGCCGTCGAGTCGATCGAGGTCCTCGCCAAAGGCGACCTTCCAATCCTCTCTCACGTTCCTCGTATGCTGGACCCACTCGCCGAGCCGCGCCTCGCCCTGATCGACGGCCCACATGATCGCGCTGCTGGCGAAGGCGTTCGGCCATCGCGTCCCGACGGGCTCGCGCGTGGACCAGACGTAATCGATCGCCTTCGCCGTCAATGGACCGAACCAGCCCTCCCGGACGACGTAGATCCGAGCCGCATAATCGTCTCCGGCCTTCGTCCTCTCGGATTCCTCGAGATCCGGAAGCTCGTCGACACGCCAGGACCATCGGAGATGGGGCGTCCGGGTCACGTCGATCTCGACCTCGCGATAGAGACACGAGGCAGAGTCCTCGGCGATCGCTTCGATGGAGGCGCCCCGGTCGCCTTCCCGGACGACATAACGAGTCACTCCATCGAAGACCTGGCTCTCCCAGGTCTCGGGGACGCCGTTCTCCCAGTCCGCGAGCGTCCGGACATCGTCCCGGGCGCCGCCGAGCGAGAGCAGGGCCGCCGTCGCTCCGCCGAGCAGCCCGCTCATCCTGCGCATGAATCCTCCCTGGAAGAATCTCCCGTCGCCGCGCACGGGCCCTGCCGCCCCGCCTCTCGCCGAAGCCATCTCGGCGACTGCGCCATCTCCGTCATCCCGTCCGCGTCCTTCCCTGCTCTCAGCGTAGCCGCCTCTCGAAGCGCGCCGTCCTGATCAGGGGAACCGACGGATCCGAGAGGGCACTGGCTCATTCGAGCCAGACTGCAGCCGGCTCCTCCTCGCAGAATTGGGCCCTCGAAGCGGGGTCGGCGGCGGAGAAAGAGGCGACCGTCCGGAAGCCGAAGCATCTCCGCGTCTCGAGGGATCTGGGCGGGCGACACGCCGGGTCCCAGCCGGGCCCGGACACGGGCACGAGCCCGATGAGGCCGGCTCGAGGCGCTCTCGGGGTCCGCGTCCTATCGTCTTCCCGTCCTCCCCTGGCCACCGCCGGGTCATGCCTCATGCCCCGTGCGCAGGAGCCCGCCCCGCCGTGACCTACGCCGACGCCATTGGCCCGCTGACGCTCTTCTTCCTGATGACGGTGGTCGGCATCCAGCTGACGCTGGAGGATTTCCGACGCGTGCTGGGGGCGCCGAAGACCGTGCTCGTCGGCACGCTGGGACAGATCCTCCTGCTTCCGCTCATGACCTGGGCCGTCGTCTCGAGCCTCCGCCTCTCACCGGAGTTCTCGGCCGGCGCCGTCATCCTGGCCGCCTCGCCGGGAGCGGGCATGTCGAACGTCATGGCCGCCATCGCCGGGGCCCACGTGGCCCTCTCGGTCACCCTGACCGCGATCTCCTCCATCCTGGCCGTCGTGACCCTGCCCGCGATCACCGGACTCGGCATGTCGGTCTTCCTGGGCGACGGCGTCGACGTCGAGGTCCCCGTCGATCGACTGATGATCCAGATGCTGCTCTTCCTGCTGCTGCCGATCCTCGCCGGCATGCTCTTGCGCGCCCGGCTCGGCGAGGGCGTGCAGGCGGCGGTGCCCTGGATCAATCGCCTGGCCATCGTGGGCATCGTCGCATTGAGCCTCTTCAGCGGCGCGACCGGCGACATGGAGCTGCCCCGGGGCAGCGCGCTCGCCCTCGCCGCCTTCGGTGCGGCGCTCTGGACGGTCCTGGCGATGGGGATCGCGTGGGGTCTGGGGACGTTGCTCGACCTCGACGCCGACGACCGGTTCACCTTTCTCGTCGAGTTCTCCGCCCGCAACATCGCGCTCGCCTTCATCGTCGCGGTGTCGTCGCTCGGCCGGCTGGAGCTCGGCCTCTTCGCGGGCGTCTATGCCCTGGTCGGCTACCCGAGCGTGATCGCGCTGTCCATGCTGCGGGGCCGATGGAAGCGGGCGCGCTGACGCCAGCGGCCGAGCCCGAAGACCCAGCCAGCGCCGATCGAGAGCGCGAGCGCCCGCCCGGGCTCCGGGACCTCGCTCGCGTCCGTGAGGTCGTCACAGCCGTCGTCCTCGGGCCAATCGACGAGCGAATCACCGTCGTCGTCGAGTCCGTTGTCGCACTCGATCGC
>CAYXLY010000365.1:0-5050 GCA_964466005.1 uncultured Spirochaetaceae bacterium
GAGATTCTCCGGAGTGACTGGAGTTCAGACGTGTGCTCTTCCGATCTAGATGGCCTACAACCCGCTCGACGACGAGGGCTATCACAAGGTCGAGAAGGGCGACATCGTCCGCGTGACCGGGTCGGTCGATGACGACTTCTTCGAGGGCCGTGAGTTCGTGGCCAGCTCCGTGATCACGCTCTCCGATTGAGTCCGCGCGGAGCGCCAGGGAGCGGGCCGTGAATCGCGACGACCGGACGGAGGTCGCGTCTTCGATCTTCGAGGTCGGCCATAACTGCTGGCGGCGGGAGCCCGCCGGGCGGGCCGCCTTTCTCGTCGACGGCGCGGCATACTTCGACGCCGTCGCCTCGGCGATCGAGCAGGCTCGTCATCAGGTCCTGATCATCGGCTGGGACGTCCACAGTCGGGTCCACCTGCGTCGGGATCCGGACGGCTCCGGACGGGACGCCCTGGCGGACCTGCTCGATCGCTGCGTCCGACGACGACCGGAGCTGCACGTGCACGTGCTGGCCTGGGACTTCGCGATGATCTACGCGATGGAGCGCGAGACGTTGCCGCTCCTCCGTTTCGGCCTGAGAACCCATCGACGGGTGCATTTCCATCTGGACGATCGGCATCCGGTCGGTGGCTCCCACCACCAGAAGATCGTGGTCGTGGACGATGCCATCGCCTTCTGCGGGGGACTCGACCTGACCGCCGGCCGCTGGGACACACCGGAGCACAGGCCGGACGACCCCCGTCGTCGACTCCCGGCAGGCACCTCCTACGGGCCCTTTCACGACGTGCAGGCCGCCGTCGACGGCGCGGCAGCGGCCGCCCTGGGAGACCTCGCACGATGGAGATGGGAGCGCGCGACGGGGACGACGCTCGAGAGCCCGACCGGGGTCTTCGATGCATGGCCCTCCGACGTCGCGCCGAGCCTGCGCGAGGTGCATGTCGGGATCGCCCGCACCCAGCCCGCCTATCACGACGAACCGGAGGCGCACGAGGTGGAGAATCTCTACCTCGACGCCTGCCGAGCGGCCCGCCGTACGATCTACATCGAGAGCCAGTATCTCACTGCGGCTCGCATCGGCGAGGCGCTCGCCGAGCGGTTGCGGGAGCCCGAGGGACCGGAGCTCGTGATCGTCACGCGCATGGGATGGTCGGGCTGGCTCGAAGAGAAGACGATGGGATTGCTGAGAGCCCGGCTCGCCGAGCGCCTTCGAGCCGAAGACGTCCACGGCCGGCTGCGGATCGTCACTCCCATCGTACCGGGCCTCGGGCCGGAGGGGCTGAAGCTGCACTCGAAGCTGATGATCGTCGACGACGTCTTCGTCCGCGTCGGATCGGCCAATCTCGCCAACCGGTCGATGGGCCTCGACTCCGAATGCGACCTCGCCTTCGAGGCGGAGTGCGCCGCCCACGCCGCCTCGATCGGCGATCTCCGCCGACGCCTCCTGGCCGAGCATCTCGACTGCTCTCCCGAGGAGGTCCGGGAGCAGGAGAGGGAGACCGGGTCCCTGATCGAGACCCTCGACCGGCTCTCGCGCGAGCCGCGTCGACTGACGCCGCTGCCCGCGCGTGTGCCCGAGTGGATCGACGGACTCGAGGACGAGATCGACATCCTCGACCCCGAACGTCCGGTCGAGTTCGAGAGACTGCAGGAGCAATTCCTGCCCGAAGAGGAGATCGCGCGCCCGGCGCGCCTGCGACTGGCCCTCGCGGGCCTCGTGGCGGGCGCGTTGCTGGCGCTCGCGGCGGCGTTTCATCTGACCCCGCTCGGAGAGTGGACGACGGTCGCACGGCTCACCGAGCTCGCGGGCGCGCTGCAGCAGGGCTGGACGGGCCCCCTGATGGGTCTCGCCTTCTTCGTCCTGCTCGCGAATCTCCTCGTGCCCGTGACCGCGCTCGTCGTGGTCTCGGGCGTCGTCTTCGGCTGGCCCCTGGGCTTCCTGATCGGCATGACCGGCTCTGTCCTCGCGTCCGCCATCGGCTACGGCATCGGCGCTCATCTCTGGCGGGATACCGTCCGATTGCTCACGGGCGAGTATCTGGAGCGTCTAGGCGAGCGGCTGAAACGCAACGGCCTCTTCGTCGCGATGGCCGTCCGGATCATCCCCGTCGCTCCCTTTCCCGTCGTCAATCTCGTGGCCGGCGCGTCGCATATCAGTCTGCGGGACTTCCTGCTGGGCACTGCGATCGGCATGGCGCCGGGAATGCTCCTGCTCGTCCTCTTCGCCGAGAATGCCTGGACGGCGTTCCAGGATCCGAAGCCCGAACGGATCGCCCTCCTCATCGCGATCGTGGGCATCTTCGTCCTGAGCGCACTCGCCCTCAGACGCCGCGTACGCAATCCGGTCTCCGAACCTTGAGGCACGCTGCTTGCATCCCTCCCAGGGGACGAGAGGACATAGAGGACGAGAGCTGGAGAGGACGACGTGAAGGAGAGCGCATGAGTGAGATCGAAGCCGCGCGCCAACGGGCCCTAGAGCAGCAACGTTGGCTGAGGATCCTCGGCATCCTGCTGATGATCCTCGGAGGGATCGCGCTGCTCGCCACCTTCACGGCGACGATGGCGACGGTCGTGCTCTTCGGCCTGCTGCTGCTCGTCGGAGGAGTCGCTCAGCTGGTCCATGCGGTGGCGCCTCGCAGCGAGAACGTCGGGTGGGAGGTCTTCGGCGGGGCTCTCTATGCCGTGGTCGGCGGCCTGCTCCTCTTCGATCCCGTGAGCGGTGCCATCGGACTGACGCTGCTGCTCGCCATCTTCTTCATGGCGATCGGCGTCCTGAGGCTGACTCTCGGCTTCCAGATGAGACAGCTGCGCGGCATCGGCGCCGGAGGCCTCATTCTCACGGGCTCGCTCGATCTGCTGCTCGGCTTCCTGATCGTGGTCGGATGGCCTGCCGTCTCGATGTGGGTGATCGGTCTCTTCCTGGGAATCGAGCTCCTGGTGGCCGGTGCAGCGATCGTCTTCCTCACCTCCGCCGCCCGGCGGATCGATGTCCCGGCCTGACCGCGCCTCGAACGCCGACCGCCGCTCCCGGAACGCGCCGCTCGAATCCATCACATCGAGGCGCGCTCCGATCCGCCCTTGGGCGAGAGCCCCTCGCCGGGTGTTGTGGCTCGCGCTCGGTCTCTGCTCGATCAGCGGATGCGCGCAGCTGGAGGACCCGCTCGGCGGATCCATCGGCGCCTGGAACGGCTCGGTGGCCGCAGCGGGATCGCCCGAGATGACCGAGGCCGAGCTCCACTCCGAGCTGGCCGAGTTCTCGGCCCGCTTCGGATCCGTCATGGGGACCCTCGGCGAGCGGATTCCGGCCGACGAGTCGTCGGCTCGGACTCGCCGGAACATCCTGGTGCTGCGCGTCCAGCTCGTCCCGCTCGTCCAGCAACATGCGCTCGACCGGGATCCCCGGGCGGGGTTCGTCTCGCTGCTCTCGCTCACGGTGATGCTTCGACGTCAGGTCGAGCATCCTCGCGATGGATCCGCCCGAGAGGGCCAGGCGAGCCTCGACTTCGGCTCCCACCAATCGGTGGTCGAGAAGGCGATCCGGAGCCTCGAGAACGATCTCCTCTCTCTGGGAAGGCGATTCCTCGACGAGGACAGGCTCTCACGGCTTCACCACGAGGTGGAGGCGTTCGCCCGCGAGAAGCGGCCCGGCAAGGGCTTCGCCGTCGCCCAGGTCGAGGAGTCGCTGATCGAGGCGGAGACGAGCAACCGCTTCAGCCGCATCCTCGACCTCCCGCTCGCGCCCTTTCGAGCGCTCAGCGGCGTCGAGCAGGGCCCGGCGGCCATCCGCGAGTTCACCCAGACCGCGCGGGGCTTCGCAGCCATCGTCTCGACGCTCCCCTTGCAGCTTCGTTGGCAGGCCGATCTCCTGATCCACGAGACCTTGCAGCGCGGGGCGATCGACGAAATGATCACGGCCGTGGAGAGGGCCACAGCGGGCGCCGACGCGATCAGGGGGACCGTGGCGCGTCTGCCTGAAGAGATCCGGCGCAGCCTGATCTCCGCAGAGGATCCTCTTCGCGTCCTGAACGAGAGCCTCGATCGGGCCCGGGCGCTCGCCGGCCCCCTCGAGTCCGCCGCCGCCGAGGTGGCCCGGGCGGGGGCCGCGTGGAGCCGCCTCGTGCACGACGGGAGCGATGAGAGCCCGGAATCGGCCGACGAAGAGACCCGGGCTCGGCCGAGCGAGGGCGTGCGCGTCGCGCGGCGCGCGCGCGAGGTGGAGGGCGCTGGGGAAGAGTCGGGGCCGAAGCTCGAAGACTGGACCCGGCTGGTCGATCGGATCGGAAGAGCCGCCTCGCGCCTGGAGGCTGCGAGCCGCTCCGTGCAGCGTCTGATCGACCGGGGAGAGGGCGCCTCCGCGGGCGATCCGGCCGCGCTCGAGAAGCTCGATCGTCGGCTCCAGGGGCTCGTCGATCACGTCGTGTCGAGAGCACTCCTCCTTCTGGCGGGCATCCTGGCTCTCTCCCTGCTCTACCGCTTCCTCTCCTCGCGCCTCGCTGGACGCCGGGACGCGTGATCGTCCGGGGAGCGGGCGCCGAGGTTTCTTCGAGAGCCTCTCGTGCGTCCACGGGCCTCCGTGAGCCGATCCGGAACGATTCCCTCGCCCCGGACGGGCCTGCGCTACAGTCGGGAGGCGCGATGACTCCAGCAGGCATGAATCGACGAGCGGAGATATGCGATCGACTCCATGATCGATCGACGGAGCTCGCCGAGCGCTGGCTCGAGCGCATCGCGAAGCACCGGTCTCTCGAGCCGCCTCGCGTCTTCCCCCGACAGGGCCTGCTCGACCACATCCCCGAGCTGCTCGAGAGGATCTTCGCGTCGATCTCACGGGAGAGGACGCTGGAAGAGGACTCGAGGGCCACGGCCAAGCTCCGCAACCTGGCCGATCTCCGCCGTCTCCAGGGATTTGCGGTCTCGGAGGTGGTCGGCGAGTTCGAGCTCCTGGGCGAGATCGTCTTCGACGCACTGACCGAGGAGGTCACTCGGCAGGTCGAGCCCCGGGACGGGCTGGCGAGTGAGATCGGAAGAGCGTCGTGTAGGGAAAGAGTGTGTCAG
>CAYXLY010000366.1:0-5047 GCA_964466005.1 uncultured Spirochaetaceae bacterium
TCCGATCTGTGATCGAGCGTGACTACGGCTGTGGCGATCCGTCGCGTCACGTGCAGCCCGGAGACACGGTGCTCGATCTCGGCAGCGGCGGCGGCAAGATCTGCTTCATGGCCGCTCAGCGCGTCGGCGCAGAGGGTCGCGTGATCGGGATCGACATGACCGACGAGATGCTGGATCTCGCGCGCTCCGCGGCGCCGACGGTCGCCGAGCGGATCGGCTTCGCCAACGTCGAGTTCCGTCGGGGCCGGATCCAGGACCTGGCGCTCGACGTCGACCGGCTCGAGGCCTGGCTGAACGATCATCCGGTCGAGAGCCTCGACGACCTGAGCCGACTCGAGGAGGAGAGGGAGCGGATCTGCCGGGAGACGCCGCTCGTCGCCAACGACTCGGTCGACCTCGTCGTCTCCAACTGCGTGCTCAACCTCGTCCGCGAGGCGGACAAGGGGCGGCTGATCGAGGAGATCTTCCGGGTGCTGAAGCCGGGCGGCCGGATCGCCATCTCCGACATCGTGAGCGACGAGACGGTCCCGGAATCGCTCAAGGCGGATCCCGAGCTGTGGAGCGGCTGCGTCTCCGGAGCGTTCCAGGAGCTGGACTTCCTGAGGCGTTTCGAGGAGGCCGGCTTCCATGGGATCCGGATCGACGAGTGGGCGACCGAGCCCTTCGCGGTCGTCGACGGCATCGAGTTCCGCTCGCTGACCGTGACCGGGCGAAAGGGCAAGGAAGGGCCCTGCCTCGAAGGCGGACAGGCTGTCGTCTACCGCGGCCCCTGGCGAGCGGTCGTCGACGACGACGGCCACCGACTCGAGCGCGGCGTGCGCACCGCCGTCTGTGCGAAGACCTTCCGACTGCTCACGAGCGAGCCCTATGCCGACCAGACCGTGGGAATCGAACCCATCGAGTCGATCCCCGAGAGCGAGCGCACGGAATTCGATTGCGCCCGCACGGCGCCCCGCACCCCTCGCGAGACGAAAGGAGACGGCGCACGTGCCCAGAAGCCTGCCGGCGAATCCTGCTGCTAGGACTGCCCGGGAGGCCTCGCCGCTCGAGGCCTCCCCGCGAAACCGATTCGACGCGCATCTGGCGGCGAGCGGCCTTCCTCCGCTGCGACGGCAGCGGGTCGAGACGCTGCAGCTGAACATCGGGCTCCGCTGCAACCTCGCCTGCCATCATTGTCATGTCGAATCGGGGCCCAAACGGAGCGAGCGCCTCGATCGGCGCGGCATCGAGCGGATCCTGTGGATCCTCGAGCGCAACCCGGCAGTCGGGACGCTGGACATCACGGGCGGCGCGCCGGAGCTGCACGAGGATTTCCGCGATCTGGCGCGAGGGGCGCGAGCATTGGGGCGACGGGTCATCGATCGCTGCAACCTGACCGTGCTCTTCGAGCCGGGGCAGGAGGACACGGCGGACTTTCTCGCCGAGCAGGGGATCGACGTCGTGGCTTCCCTGCCCTGCTACAGCCTCGAGAACGTCGAGCGACAGCGCGGCCGAGGCGTCTTCGACGGCAGCATCCGGGCCCTTCAGCAGCTGAACGCGCTCGGCTACGGCCGCGGCGGGGACCTTCGGCTGGATCTCGTCTACAACCCCGTCGGCGCCTTCCTCCCGCCCTCCCAGGCCGCGCTCGAGGCCGAGTATCGCGACCGGCTTCGGGATCGGTTCGACATCGTCTTCGACCGCCTGCTCACCCTCACCAACATGCCGATCAAGCGCTTCGCCCACGAGCTGGAGCGCGACGGCGAGTACGAGGCCTACATGGGCCTCCTGGTGAATCACTTCAATCCCGAGAACCTGCCGGGCCTGATGTGCCGGAGCCTGATCAGCGTGGCGCACGACGGGAGGATCTACGACTGCGACTTCAACCAGGCCCTCGAGCTGGCGCCGCCCGGCCCGCGTCGCACGATCTACGATCTCGACGATCTGGATCGTCTCGAGGACACGCCGATCACCACCGCCGATCACTGCTTCGGCTGTACGGCCGGGTCGGGCTCGAGCTGCGGAGGGGCCCTGTCCTGGCGGCTGCCTCTCGCCCCCCGGCCCCCGCCCCTCGCCCCCCGGCCCCCGCCCCCCGCCCCCCGGCTCGGGGATTCCCTGCAGGAAAAATCGCTTCCGGGCCCGTTTTTCTCCCCTATTCCGAGCATCGCCGTTTATGATGGAGGGGCTGATTCTTTCGGGATCGGCGCCTGGGAAGGCAGCGCGAAGTCGGCTTCGTGCGTTCAGGGGTCCCGGCTCGATGTGAGCGCCCCCTCTTTCTCGTCTCCGAACGAGCGGAACGAGCGAGAGGTCTGCGGTCGCAAAGGCCCGGGGACGCGGCTCGAGCCGCCCGCCGCATCGCGGCGCCCGGAAGACGCACCCTCCGCTCAGCGTGAATCTTCCCGTGTGCTCGGCCTCGAGGATCAGCGGACAATGGATTCGTTGCACTCGTCCCGATGGCGTCACCGGGTACGGCATTCACTGCTGCAAAGCTCGTCCCTCTGGAATCTCTCTGAACGGACGGGTCGTGGACGCGAAGGAACTCCCGAGATGCTCAACAAAGCGCTACCTGCGGTCCTCGTCCTCCTCGTGACCGCGGTTCTCATTCCATCCCGATCGGGCGCCGTGCCCACCGACTTCTTCTTCGACTCGGGACAGGTCACTCTGCGCGCCGTCCTCGACGACGGCGCCAATACCGACATCCTGAGTGGCGGCTCGCCGGCATCGATCCTTCTGGGAGGATCCTTCGTCACGTTCGACCCGGATGCGAGTGCGAACGGCACCCTGCTCGGCTTCTCGCTCGCGCCGGCGACCACGATCAATCTGGATCTCGACGAGACGGTGAACACGCTCGATTCGGTCTCGATCACGAACGCCGTCCTGACCCAGGATCTCGGGGCGACGGCGGACCTCGACGCCTTCGCCGGATTCTCGATCGCCACCCTGATGTCGGGCGAGGTCACCGGCGTGCTGGCGGGAGGCGGGAGCTTCGGCCCGGAGGTCCTCTCCTCCGTCGACTCGGCCGCGACGGGGACGCTCTTCGTGAACGGGAGCCTACTCGAGCTCAGCATGGGCGGGGTCAATCTCGCTCGCTTCGAGCAAGTCGGCGAGGAGGGCGTCGTGCTTCCGGACGTCCTGATCAAGGCCGACTTCCAGTTCTTCGGAGTCGTTCCGGAGCCGGGGACCGCGCTGCTGATCGGCCTCGGGCTCGCCGGGCTCGCGTCGGGAGCACGAAGAAGAGGGATCTAGCAAAGCCAAAGAGGCAGCCCCCAGGGAAAAGAGGTCCCCTTCCGGCTCGATTTCTCGCGCTGCCGAGCGGGCTTGGCCGACTTCCGACGAATGTCGCCAACCCGTCCAAAAAATCTCCCCATCGACGGATCGCTTTCTCGTATGATGGCGACGGTCGCTCTGACGACTCAGCTCATGATCCAGGCAGGCCAGCCCCACCGCGACTCGCGGACTGAAGCCGACCTGCTCGGGGCTCACATGAGAGTTGGACGAGAGCTCGAGGGAGCGATCTCGAGAGAGGGATCGTCTCGAACGGCAGCCGATCCCCGTAGTTTTCAGGAAGGAAGCGACACCATGCGCCATCGACTCCCGATCCACCTGCTCTTCGCCTCGATCTGGATCAGCGCCGCCCTCATGCTCGCGCCGGCAGCAGGCGCCCTCCAGATCGACCCCGGCAACAGCGGCCTGGACATGGGCTTCGGCTGCGAGACGTCGGGCTGCCTGGGATCCTCGGACCCCATCTTCAATCTCGACGCCTCCGCCCCCGTCTCGGGCTCGATCTCCTTGAGCGGAAACGTCCTCTCCTTCTCGATCGACCTGGCTCTCGCGACCTTCAGCGGACCGGACGGGGCCGTCAGCGCCCTCGAGTTCTCGAACCTGACCTACAGCGGCAGCGTCACCGTGTCTCCCCTGGGCGGCTTCCTCGTGGTCGACGGCGCCCAGACGGGCGCGGTCTCCGGAACGATCACGCCCATCGGTGCCGGCAGCCCGGTCGCCCTCGACGCGACGAACGTCCTCGTGACCGGCAGCCTCAACAGCGCGCCGGGCTCGCTCTTCGGCGGACTCACCTTCGGCCCCCTGGCCGACTTCAGCGCCGAGGTGAACGGCCAGACCCGCTGGTTCGATCATCGCGTCGACCTCGCCGCCGTGCCGGAGCCGGGAACGGCGATCCTGATCGGCGCGGGCCTCGGCCTGCTGGCCGGCCGGCGGAAGATCGCCCTCGCCTGAGCCGAGCCGAGCCGAGCCGAGCCGAGCCGAGCCGACCGCGAACCGATCGCTGAGAGCTGAGCGCCGCGCGAGGCGTCCGACACGAGAGTCTCACTCACGGTCCGGGTTCGGAGCTCGGCCGGCTGAGGATCGACGAGCTCGAGAATCGCTCCCTCCTCAGGGTCGCCCCCCAGATCGCCATGCGATGCCGCCCGATCGGGACGCCGTGAAGCCCGGAAGACTTCAGCGTCCCTGATTCCGCTCGCAGCGCTCGATGCCCTCGCCGACGCGCGGCTCGCACGCCGGCCGGCGGAACGCGTATTCCACCGAGCCAGATCGGGTCCCACGCGATAGCCTGGGCGGGAAGAAGAAACCGGAAGACAGGAGGAGAACGCTGCCCATGGATGGCCAGGCCGTCGTCGTCGGAGTCGGAGAATCGGAGTACTACAAGCACGGAAAGGCCCCCGACACGGAGTTCCAGCTCGCCTGCACCGCCATCCGGCGTGCAGCCGACGATGCCGGGCTCGAGCTCTCACAGCTCGACGGCCTCGTCTCGTACATGGATCATCGAAACAGCCCGCTTCGGATCGCGGCGGGCCTCGGCTTCGAAGAGCTGCGATGGTCGGCGACGCCCTGGGCGGGCGGGGGCAACAATTCGTCCGCATCGATCCAGTTCGCCGATGCGGCCGTCTGCGGGGGCTACGCGAACTATGTCGTCGCCTTTCGCGCCCTCGCCCAGGGACAGTTCTACCGTCTCGGCTCCGGGAGCAGCATCGCGGCCGGCCAGGCGCCCGAAGGGCTGGCTTGGAGCGCGCCCTACGGCCTGCCCCCCTTCGCCGAGATGTCCGACGACGATTTC
>CAYXLY010000367.1:0-5023 GCA_964466005.1 uncultured Spirochaetaceae bacterium
CCGGTGACGGCGCTCGTCGGGATGCTCGGGCGAGTTCAACAGATAGCGGCAGAGCTCGCCGATGTACTGGAACGAGGTCACGTCGTGCTGCGCGCAGTCGCTCCAGAACCGCTTCGCGGAGAAGCGACGCGAGAGCACCAGGGCTCCACCGGATAGGAGCGCGGCTCCGACGGCCATCATTCCGCCGGCGCTGTGGTAGAGGGGAAGGCAGCAATAGGTGCGGTCTTCGGGAGTGAGCCCCTGCGCGTGCATGGACCCGGCGCCGGTCACCAGTGCCTTGTAGTGGCTGATCCGAGCGGCCTTCGGGAGACCGGTGGTTCCGCTCGTGTAGATGAGGAAGAGGTCGTCGCCGGCGCGCAGGCCTCGACGATGCTCGGGGTCGACGGGCTCGCAAGGCTGCTCGGCGAGCTGTGCGTCGAAGTCCTCGATCCCCGTGATCGACGCCCCGGCATCCTCGTGCAGCCCCTCCGCGCTCGCGATCGGGTCCGGAGCCGGATCCTCCCCGGACGAGGGAGATCGGGCAGATGAGGACGGGGACGAGGACGAGAGAGACGCGGCCTCCGAGACGGACGAGCCGACCCGAGATCGAAAGACCCGCATCGGGCCCTCGAGCTCCGCGTGGGCGGAGGCCGCCGACTCCATCAGCTCGGCGCCGACGATCCAGTGCCGGGCGTTCGCCTCCCGCATGCAGTGCGCGAGTCGATCCCCGCTCAGATGGGTATTGAGCAGCGCGGTCACGATGCCCACCCGGGAGAGACCGAGCCAGATCGCCACGTACTCCGGCCGATTCTCCATCAGGAGAGCGACGACCTCGCCGCGACCGATGCCCTGCGCGAGAGCCCAATGAGCCACCCGGCTGGCCGTCTCGTCGAGCTCTCCCCAGGAGAGGCTCCCCTTCTCTCCGATCAGGGCGGGACGACCCGGATCCCGCTCGAAATGGGGCTTCAGGAGATCCGAGTAGCCGATCTCCTTCTCGGGCTGGGCTCGCCGCGCCGTACCGAGGGTCCGCCCCAGTGCACGGAGCACCTCCAGCTCCCTCACCCGATCCGTCGCCCAGCCCTGGAGAAGATTCATCCGCTGCAGCCTCCCAGCCTGAGCCTACGCCGCTCGACCGGTCCGGGACAAGCGCCAAATCGCTTTGGCAGCGACCGTCCGTCAATCACGAACGACCTCGATCGTCCGCGTCCCGGCGGGCAGGGAGAGGGTGGTTCCGTCGCGTCCGAGCGTGACGGGGCCGTCGTAGGCTTCGCTCACTCCGTCGAGGTAGACGGAGGCCAGGCCGGGGATCGGCAACGGCGGCACGACATGGTAGAAGAGCAGATGGCGGGCCCGGGCCGCCGCGGCGGTCTGCGCTGCCTCGACGGGGCTCGCATGATAGTCGAGCACGTCCTGCGCGATCTTCGCCATGCGGGAGCTCCCGGTCTCCGTCGCCGCCTCCTGGATGACGCCCATCAGCTCGGGAGAGAGCGCCTCGTGGATCAGGAGATCGACGTCTCGAGCGAAGCGCTCCAGATTCGGGCTCTTCGCGGTATCCCCGCTCACCACGATCGACCGGCCGCGATAGTCGAAGCGATAGCCGACGGCAGGCTTCACGGGGGCATGATCGACGCGGAAGGCCGTCACCCGCAGGTCTCCACGCTCGAGGACGGAGATCGACTCGCCCTCCGGCGGCTCCGGAAAGGAGACGGATCGAAAGCCCGCGCCAGAGGCCGGCGTGACCTCGGGACCGTGATGCGCACTCCGATAGGCGGCGTCGAGGCGGTAGGCCGCATTCAGGCCCCGGGCCACCTCTTCGACGCCCGTCGGTCCGTGGAGCGGAAGGGGCTCGGAATGACCTCCGGCCGGCCATCGAAGCAGACCGAGCTCGCCGAGGCCGTCGATGTGATCGGAGTGGAAATGCGTCAGCAGGACGGCCTCGATCCGGGAGGGCTGGAGCCCCAGGCCCGCGAGCCGTCGCCCCGCGCCGGAGCCCGAGTCGACGACGAAGAGCGTGTCGCCCGCGACCACGGCCAGGCAGGGTGCCGATCGATCGGGGTCGCCCGGAAGGGGTCCGCCTGCGCCGCACAGAATCGCGTGAAGCCCGTCCGGGAGCTCGGCGATCGGGTCGCGCACCATGTTCCGTTCCAGCCCGCGACGCATCAGCCCCATCGCGACGGGTCGCCGAAAGCACGAGAGCAGCGCTCCGAAGACGACCGCTGCGATCAGGACAGGAATCAGGATCTTGCGCAATGAAGACCTCGATCGGCCCTGCTGGCGGGCCGTGCACTATCTAATGACAGCGATTATGCCATAATATGCCGCATGGGGACCAGTGCGGAGATTCCGATCGACGGTCGAATCCAGAGATCGGAGCGGAGTCGCGAGGCCATCGTACAGGCGATGCTCGAGCTGATCGGCGAGGGCATCCTGCAGCCCACGGCTCAGCAGGTGGCCGAGAGAGCGGATCTCGGTGTCCGGACCGTCTTCCGGCATTTCTCGGACATGGACACCCTCTTCCGCACGATCAACCAGAGGCTCCGCGAGGAGGCGGCCCCGCTCTTCGTGGAAGAGATCCAGGCGGGAAGCTTCGCGGAGCGCGTCGAAGGGCTCGTCGCTCGGCGGCTCGAGATCTTCTCGCTCCTCGGCCCCTACATGCGGGCCTCGGCCATCCAACGCTGGCGCTCCGTCTTCCTCCAGCAGGAGCATGAGCGTATGATCCGCATCTATCGACGGGATCTCCACCGCTGGCTGCCCGAGATCGGCCGCGCCGATCCGGCCGTGGCCGACGCGCTCGAGCTGGTCCTCTCCTTCGAGGCCTGGGACCGTCTGAGAACGGCGCAGAAGCTCGCCTCCCGACGAGCCGCCCGCGCTCTCCGGCAGGCGGTCCTCGATCTCACGGCGCGGCTCGCGCCGACGGAGGCGGATCGATGAGCATGAATGAACACGCCAGTCCGGCTGAAGGGAGCGGATTTCCCATCGTGGGCGCCATCGGCTCTCCCTACAGCCGCAAGCTGAGGGCGGTCCTACGCTACCGACGCCTCCCCTATCGCTGGATCCATCAGGGATCGCCCGAGTCGGTCTCGTTGCCTCGCCCGAAGGTCCCGCTGCTGCCCCAGCTGATCCTGGAGGACGAGAACGGCCAGCCCGTCGCCCGAACCGACACGAGCCCTCTCATCCGCGAGCTCGAGAGACGCTTTCCCAGAGAGCGCACCGTCGTTCCGGGGGACCCGGCTCTCGCCTTCCTCGACAGCCTGATCGAGGATCACGCCGACGAGTGGCTGACGAAGGCCATGTTCCACTATCGCTGGTCCTTCGAGCCGGACATCGAGAAGGCCACCACCCTCCTTCCCCGCCACTACGCCCCGGGTCAATCCGACGAGGCCCTCGCCGAGGCAGGCCGGAGCTTCGGCCAGCGTCAGATCGAGAGGCTGGCCGTCGTCGGCTCGAGCGAAGAGACGGCGCCGGTGATCGAGCAGAGCTACCTGCGCCTGCTCGATCTGCTCGAGGCGCACCTGCGCTCGCATCGCTTCCTCTTCGGGGCGCGGCCGGGCACGGGAGATTTCGGGCTCTACGGCCAGCTCAGCCAGCTGGCCCTCTTCGATCCCACACCGTCCGCCTGCGCGTTCGAACGCGCGGCCCGGGTGGTCGCCTGGACCGGAATCGTCGAGGACCTCTCGGGTCTCGAGCCCGAGCCCGACGACTGGCTGGACAGGAACGACCTGCCCGACACGCTGCGAGCGCTCTTCACGGAGATCGGCCGGGTCTACGTGCCCTTCCTGCTCGCCAACGCAGAGGCCCTCGATCAGGGCCTCGACACCGTAGAGTGCGAGATCGACGGTCGCCGCTGGACGCAGAAGCCCTTCCCCTATCAGGGCAAATGCCTTGGCTGGCTGCGCGAGGACCAGGCCCGCCTGTCCGACGCGGATCGCCGCTTCGTGGACGGCTTCCTCGAGGGCACGGGCTGCGAGGCCCTCTTCGCCCGGCTCACCTGATGGCGAGGGCGTCCCGATCGCGCGCCTGGCTGACGAAGATCGGTGAGGACCAGGCCCGCTCCTCGGTCTGGGCGAGACATTCGTCGTCGTCCGGGCGACCGAAGCAGGGATCGACCTGGACACAGCGCCCGGTCTCGTCCCGTCGGCAGCCGAGCGGATCGGCAGCCACTGCCTGGCTCGGCGTCTCGATGGCGCGCACGTAGTAGAGGGCGTCCCGGCCCGATTCGGCGAACTCCTCGTCCACGAACGCGACCACGCAGCCCTGGGGATCCGGCTCGCACTCGAGCACCTTCCACGGATCCTCGACGAGACCGACGATCGCCTCGTCGGCGCTGCGCTGCGGGTGGATGCGCACGACCTCGATCCGATCGATCGTCCGCCGCTCGGAGGAGGGGTTGTAGCATTCACCCTGACAGAGTCGCTCGAGGCGCTCGGGCGCGAGCGCGGAGGTCGCGTCCTGCCCGCAGCCGGGGCGCTGCTCGAAGGAGCCGACGGCCTTCACCTGGAAGATCGGCGCGTCCGACAGCGTCACCTGGCTGCCCATCGGGGTCGCCGCGCGTCCGGGTCCGTTCAGCAGGTCGAACCACAGGAGGATCCGGGGCCCGCTCGTGCCATAGACCTCCTTGCGTTGCATGGCGTCCCAGACGGCGTCGCGATCCCGCCCTTCGGCATGGACCGCCGCGAGCCCGCCGTTCAGGAAGAAGGAGGCCTGGCGTTCGACCTCGAAGGGACTGAGGGGCCCGCCGGCCTGCGGGTCGTACTCGAAGGGCCGAGGCTCCGAGGAGGCCTCCGGCGGATCGAAGCGCGCGCCGATGGGGTTGTCCGCGAAATGCCCGAATCGCTGCTCGGTGAACTCGGTTCGGGCGACCTCCTTGTAGCCGGTGCCGGGACGCGCCGAGTGGTTGTCGCTCGAGGCGATGAACCCGAAATCGAAGCGGAAGGGGTGGCCCTCCTCGTCTTCCCGCCCGAGCGCCATGATGTACTGGACGGAGCTCTTCGGCCGGTGATTGAAGGCGGGCTGGAAGCAGTCACGGCATTGTCCGGCATCCTGC
>CAYXLY010000368.1:0-5019 GCA_964466005.1 uncultured Spirochaetaceae bacterium
GCGCGCCATGCAGCAGCCGCAATAGGCCTCCTCGCAGGCGAAGGGCGGCTCGAGCCCCACCCGCCGCGCGGCGGCGAGGATCGTCTCGCCTTCGGCGACCACGACGTCCGTCTCCTCACCGTCGAGCCGGACCGTGACCGTCGTGCCCTCGGAGGCGTCCAGAGCGGGACCCTGCACCGATCCCTCCGAGGGCGACTCGAAGCGCTCGATGAAGATCTGGCCCTCCGCGATCCCGAGACCGGCGAGCGCCTTCTCGACGACGTCCATGAAGGGACCGGGTCCGCAGATGTAGAAGTCGGCGTCGGTCCGCGGCCCGACCTCGCGCACGACGGTCGCGTCGTCGACGAAGCCATGCCGATCGTCGAGGCGATGCTCCACCTCGAGGCGGTCGGGATGGGCAGCTTGCAAGGCGGCGAGCTCGTCGCGAAAGATGATCGAAGGCTCGTCGCGATTCGCGTAGAGGAGCTTGATGGGGCGGGAGGTCGTGGCCAGGGCGCTCTTCAGGATCGAGATGATCGGCGTGATCCCCGATCCACCGCCGAAGAGGACGATCGGGGTCTCGCGCTCCTCCTGGAGGCAGAAGACACCGGTGGGATGCATCACCTCGAGCACGTCTCCCGGACGCACGTGCTCGTTCATCCAGTTCGAGGCCCGTCCCTCGAGCACCCGCTTGACGGTCACCTTGTGCTCGGGGTCCGTGTCGGGAGAGCTCGCCAGGGAGTAGCACCGCACCAGACGGTGGCCGTCGACCTCGACCCGAAAGCTCAGGAACTGCCCCGCCTTGTAGGCAAAGGTCTCACGAAGAGCCTCGGGAATCTCGAGAACGATCGACTTCGAGTCCGGGGTCTCTTCGACGACGCGCGAGACCCGTAGCTCGTAGTAGGGTCCGCTGGATTCCTGGCTCATCGTCGATCGATCCTCCGTTTCGGGCGCGCGGGATGGAGTGGCCGGCCCCGGCGCGGAGCGTTCGGGGCGGGCGTCGGGGCGCTGACGAGAGCGCTCCCAAGCGGCCTGGACTCTATCACTCTCGATGGGCACGGGGAATCCGGACTCAGTCGGCCGGACGGGTCGGCGCCTCCCCAGACTCTTCGAGCCAGTCGCGCGGACGCAGGAAATCGCGGTAGAGCGCCGCCTCCGGCGTCCCGGGCTCCGGATGCCAGTCGTAGCGCCAGGCGACGAGAGGCGGCAGAGAGGCCAGGACGGACTCCGTGCGCGCACCGGCCTCGAGCCCGAAGCGCGTCCCTCGATCCTGGAGCAGGTTGAACTCGACGTAGCGGCCCCGGCGATAGAGCTGGAACGACCGCTCCCGCTCGCCATAGGCCAGGTCCCGACGACGACGCACGATGGGCGCATAGGCCTCGAGGAAGGCGTTCGCCGTGCTCTTCCAGAGGCTGTAGGCCTGTGCGAAGCCCCCCTCGTCGAAGTCGTCGTAGAAGAGTCCACCGATGCCTCGGGGCTCTCCCCGGTGGGGAAGATGAAAATACGCGTCGCACTGCCTCTTGAAGCGCGGATAGAGCTCCGCCGAGACGACGTCACAGGCCGCGCGCGCCGTCCGATGCCAGTGGATCGCGTCCTCCTCGAAGCCGTAGTACGGGGTGCAATCGAAGCCGCCCCCGAACCACCAGACCGGGTCCGCCTCCGGATCCCCGGCCAGGAAGAAGCGGTAGTTGGCATGACAGGTGGGCACGTAGGGATTGCGGGGATGGACGATCAGGGAGACGGACAGGGCCTCGTAGGTGCGCCCCGCGAGCTCCGGGCGGCGCTCCGTGGCCGCCGCGGGCAGGGCGTTTCCGCGGGTATCGCTGAAGTGCACGGCCGCCTTCTCGATCACCGGACCGTCTTCCAGCACGCAGGGGCGCGAGACGCCGCCTCCCTCTCGCGGGATCTCCTCCCGTCGAAAGCGAGCCTCTCCGTCCAGCCTCTCGAGCTCCTCGCAGATCCTCGACTGCAGGTCCTGCAGGAAATCGCGGACGCCCCCGAGATCCGGAGTGTCTTCGGCCATCCCTCCCGAGCCTCCCTCGCTTCGCATCGTCCGCTCCCGCCGACGTGCCGATCCCTCCGCGCCGACCCTACCGCATCGAGTCTCCGCAAGGCAGCGCCGGGACGTGGCCCACAGCTCCGCTCACCGATAGAATCCGCCGCCGGAGGGCCACCGGCCCCCAGAACGCGAGGATGCCTTGACCCAACGTCCCACAGCCCGACCCGACCGCCCCCTCTTCTCCTCCGGTCCCTGCGCCAAGCGCCCGGGCTGGAGCCCCGAGGCCCTCAGCGAGGCGCTGATCGGTCGATCCCATCGGGCGGGTCCGGCGAAGGCGCGCATCCAGGAGGTCTCCGAGCGGAGCCGAGCCATCCTCGGGCTCCCCGCGGACTGGCGCCTCGGGCTCGTTCCCGGCTCCGACACGGGCGCCGTGGAGATGATTCTCTGGTCGCTGCTCGGGGCACGGGGGGTCGACCTCCTGGCCTGGGAGAGCTTCGGATCGGGCTGGGTGACCGACGTCGTGAAGCAGCTGAAGATCGAGGACCACCGCGTCCTCGAGGCCGACTACGGGGACCTGCCCGACCTCGAGAAGGTCGACTTCCAGCGTGACGTGGTCTTCACCTGGAACGGCACGACCTCCGGCGTCCGGGTGCCCGACGGCGACTGGATCCCTGCGGATCGCGAGGGGCTGACCGTCTGCGACGCCACGTCGGCGGTCTTCGCCATGGAGCTGCCCTGGGACAAGCTCGACGTGGTGACGTGGTCCTGGCAAAAGGTCCTGGGGGGCGAGGCGGCCCACGGAATGCTCGCCCTGTCGCCCCGCGCCGTCGAACGACTGGAGTCCTACACGCCCTCCTGGCCGATGCCGAAGATCTTCCGGCTGACGAAGGGGGGGCGCCTGAACGAGAGCCTCTTCGAGGGATCGACCATCAACACGCCGTCGATGCTCTGCGTCGAGGACGCGCTCGACGCGCTGCGGTGGGCCGAGTCCATCGGGGGGCTTGCCGGCCTGGTCCGGCGATCCGAGGCCAACCTCGAGACCGTCGCACGCTGGGTGGAGACCTCCGACTGGGCGGAGTTCCTGGCGCGCGCGCCGCAGACCCGCTCCTGCACCTCCATGTGCCTGCGGGTCGCAGACGACTGGACTCGATCTCGCGACTCGGAGGCCGTGAGGGCCACGGCAAAGCAGGTGGCCCGGCTTCTCGAGAACGAAGGCGTCGCCTTCGACATCGGAGCCTACCGCGACGCGCCGCCCGGCCTGCGCCTCTGGGGCGGAGCGACCGTCGAGACGGGGGACATCGAGGCCCTGCTGCCCTGGCTCGACTGGGCCTGGGCCGAGAGCCAGACCCGCGGCTGAAGAGAGTCTCTCTTCTTCTCTTCCAGTAGAGCGGCACGTCCAGTAGAGCGGCACGCTTTCAGCTGGAGAGGGACGCAGCTCGTCCGGTCGGGCTCATGAGATGGGCGCTAGTCGACCAACGACACCCGGAGCGCCTGCAGGCGCTCGAGCTGCTCTTCCTGCGTTCGCAGCCGATCCTTCTTCACGGCGAGCTCCGCACGAATCGCCGCATAGAGCTGCTCCTGGTTCGCCACCCGCTTCTTCATCCGAGCCTCGCCCTGTCGCGCAGCCCGGAGCTCCCCCTCGAGCTCCGCGATCCGTCGCGACGCGGCAAGCCGCTCGCTCTCGGACCGCGCCCGCTCCTCGCCCCGCGAGTCTGCATCCGCCGTCGCGACCGGATCCGTGCGCGTGGGGGCGGCCTCGGCGGGCCGCTCGTCGAGCGCGCGCCGAAGATCCGCGAGCTCCTCCGTCCGCTCCACGCACTCGCGCTGCGCGGCCTCGCGCTCGCGCTCGCTGCGCGCGAGGGCCTCCTCCAGATCCTGGATCCGGGTCGCGGTCCCGAGCGGGGGCGAGGGAGCCCGGGCGCCCCGGCGGCGCGTCTTGTCCGCCTTCTTGCGGAAGGTGGCCAGCTCCTCTCCCTGACGCGTGCGCGCCTTCTCGCTCCGCTCGAGTCGGTCCTCGAGCGCGTGGCATCGCGCGTCGAGCCGTTCCCGCTCCGCCTGCAGGCGCGTCGACCGACCCTCGGCGCGTCGCCAGAGCCAGCCGGCGCCGCACGCCAGCACCGCGACGATCACGATCGCCCATCGTTCCCACTCCGACATCGAGCTCCTCCGCAATGGCCTGGGCCGAGGCGAAGGAGAGTCTACACTGCGTCGCCGGGCTCGGGCAGCGGGATCGCGAGCTTCCGGTCCCGAGCCCTCTTTCTCCACGATCGATCTTCGCGATCGATCGGCGTCGGACTGCGAGCCGGGGGCGACGACTCCGGCCGGAGGCGCGAGCACCCTCGAGAGGCCGATTGCGGGCGCCGACCGAGTGAGACCGGGTGAAGAAGCTGCACGAAGG
Source organism: uncultured Spirochaetaceae bacterium (assembly GCA_964466005.1). Taxonomy (GTDB): domain Bacteria; phylum Myxococcota_A; class UBA9160; order UBA9160; family UBA4427; genus UBA4427. The sequence goes on from CAYXLY010000368.1 coordinate 4,377, forward strand.
GAGGAGAGCCGACTTGGGACGTGCCGACCGATTGATCCGAGCTGCCCGGGATCTCTCGCGGAACGTCGAGGCGATCGACTTCCAGCCGCCGGTCACGCACGTCTACAACCCGCTCCTCTACGCCGGCCGCGGCTACCGTCGGTACCTGCGCCGCTTCGGGGACGGGACGCGCCGCGTCGTCTTCCTCGGCATGAACCCCGGGCCCTACGGCATGGCGCAGACCGGAGTCCCGTTCGGAGAGATCGGCTTCGTCCGCGATTGGCTGGGCATCGAGGAGACGATCGACCGACCCGAGTCCGAGCATCCCCGCAGACCGATCGAGGGCTTCGAGTGCGACCGGAGCGAGGTGAGCGGCGCGAGGCTCTGGGGCGCCATCGCCGATCACTGGAAGAGCCCCGACGCGTTCTTCCGGAATCATTTCATCGCCAACTACTGCCCACTCGTCTTCATGGAGGAGAGCGGCCGCAACCGGACGCCGGACAAGCTCGCCCGGGAAGATCGTGCGGCGCTCTTTCCGGCCTGCGACGACCATCTCCGTCGCGTCGTCTCGATCCTCGAGCCCGATTGGGTCGTGGGGATCGGGGCCTTCGCAGAGACACGAGCAAAGGAGGCCCTCGGTGGGGACGGACCGGAGATCGCGCGG